>JAGAZS010000291.1 GCA_017939945.1 Schwartzia sp. (in: firmicutes) | reverse complement strand
CCGTAAAGCAAAACAAGGCAATCGCAAAGACAAGGAGCAGAGTGGCGCGCCGTCCGACGTCAATCCTTGTCGCGCCGCACATGTTCGCGCATACGCTTCAGGAAGCCCTCTTTTCCGTTCACGAGGTTGTCCGCCGCGTCCTCCAATGCTTTGTGTACCTGCTCGAAATCCACCTTGTCCGTGCCGATGCGGATGATGCGGAGCGGCGCGTTCAGCTGCGTGTTCGTCGCGCGCCCGTCGCCGCGCCCCGCCAGCCAGACGCGGCCCGTTTCCACTTCGATGAATCGAGCCGCCACATGGGCGAACACTTTCGACTGCGACACTCCGACGCCGACGAGCTCTCCCGTCGTTTTTCGCGTGGCAAGACCGGTGATACTGCCGCAGACGATGTACTTCGCGCCGACCAGCCGACCGAATTCCGCCGCCGTGCGGTCGTCCACCGGGCCGCTGTGGCCGAGAACTTGTTCTTTCATGATTTCTTCGAGACGATCCCGTTCCACCACGTCGAAGGCGCCGGAATTGACCAGCGCGTCGTAGACGTAATCACTGACAATCGTCGCGTCTTCCAATGTGATGTCCCGCGACACCGCCGCCTTCAGGCCGAACGGGATCACCGCCACCGTCGGCGTGGCCGAATGGGCGGCGGAGACCACGCCGGAAATGGAGAAAAGCAACGCCATGGTCATTCCGAAAAATAAACGAAGCATACACAACGCCTCCCGTTCTTATTCTTCACACATAGACATCATAGCTTGTTTCCATTGGAAAAACATTAAAAAGGCGCATTAAAATGAAAAAATATCCCCCGGCTGTGCCGGGGGACGCCCATGTCATTTCTTATCTGTTTGTTATGCGTTTTCTTTTTCTTTCCCTTTTCCTTTGATGCTGTCCCAGTCGATGCCGGCGATTTTTTCCAGCAGCTCGTCCTCGGTGTCCGCTTCGAGCCAGACGCTTTTCGCGTGGTGTGCGTGCTTTGGCTCTTTTTCCTTTTCCGCCTTCTTGTCGGCCTCCGCTTCCTCGGCGCGCTTTTCCTTCGCTTTTTCCATGCGCTCCTTCTGCTTCTCGGACATTTTCTCCAGCTCGGCGAAAAGTTTCATGTTGCCGTCGCTGTCGAACGCGATGGAGATATGCTTGAACTTCACGCCTTCGCCCAGCTCGCCTTTTTCCTCGATGCGCTTCGTCATGTCGACGGCGGACTCGACCTTGTTCATGACTTCCTCGGCGTATTCCTCGTCGTTGGCCATTTTCTCGATCTCGTCGTTGGTCAGCAGCACGGAGTAAGCCTTGCTGCCCGTCAGCGACTTCGCCCGCGGATCCTCGATGCTGCCCACCGCGAAAAAGTCGTACTTGTCGCCGTATTTCTCGCGGAGCTTCTCGAGGAAGGCCTTTGCCTTGTCGGAAAGCTTGTCCTCGGTAATCAGGGACGTCTCGTCGCTGTTGTTTTCCTTGACCATTACGCCTGTGCGCCGCGCCACGGACTCCGCCTCCAGCGCCGCCAGTCCTTCGTCGGACAGCTCGACTTTGGAGCTGTCGCCGAATCCCTTGAAGGGCTTTTTCGCCTCGTCGGCTGCGCCTTTCTTGTGCGGGCCGTTTGCGCGTTTGTTGTCGACCTGTCCGAGCATTTTCTGGTACATGGAATAGCCTGTGTTGATAGTATTCGCCATGATCGTGTCCTCCTTTGAATTTCCTTTTGAGTCCTTTCGCTGTCGTTACGCGTGTTTGAATGACGACGATACAACTTCTTATCTGTATATCGAAATTTTACTTCCGATTCTTAAGAGGAAATTTGTTTTTTTGTGGAAGATTTTTTTGTGCGGAAATGATATAATGATAAAAATACGGCGGGAGGGGGATAGGCGATGGCAGCGAAAAAGATATTGGCGGCGATGATGGGCGGGCTGTTTTTCTTCACGGTTCCGGCGGCGGTCTTGCTGCCGGAAGTCTATGCAGCCCCGAAAAAGGCCAAGGCCGAGGACGACGGCGAGGAGAAGCCGCCTCCCCGGCAAAAGGGCGGCCAGCCGGAGGTACTGACCTACGAGCGTGCCATGGAAATCGAAAACAAGCGTCACGAGCAAAAACTCGAACTGATCTGGAAATCCTACAAGCATCATCCGCCGAAGCTTCGGCAGGCGACCCGGAGGGAAAACGCGTTCCACGCGAAGCGGGTGGAGGAAATCAAAAAAAAGTACGGTATGGCTTGAACATTAAGAATGAAAAATAGGAAAAAAGAAGCGTTTCTTCGGAAGCGCTTTTTTGTGTGGGCGTTGCAAAGAACGATAAATAGTGTTTATTTGATTGGAGCCCTGTTTTATGCTATAATACAACATATAGTTATTGAGAACCGAACAGACCACATATTCAAGGGGTTAGACACTTCATGGAGCCGGAAATCAGCGAGCACGTCAAACAGCATTTCAATGAATTTTACGAGGCGAATCCGTTTCTCGCTCTGCTGGGCGTCCGGGTGACGAATTACGAGCGCGGGCGCGTCCGTCTCGATATGGACGTCAAGCATGAGCACACGAACGTGCATCATATCGCCCACGGCGGCGTCGCGGCCACGATGATCGACACGGCGATGGGGATTGCCTGCTTTACCTGCGACAAGGGCGTCGTGACATTGGAGATGAATCTTTCATTTATCAGCCCGGTTTGCGAGGGGCGTGTTTACGCCGAGGGCGAAGTAATCCACAACGGCAAGCACACGATGGTTTGCGAAGGGCGTGTTTTCGACGAGGAAGGAAAGCTGTGTTTAAGAGCATCCGGCACCTTTTTTGTGGTACGTAATTTTGAGGACTGATTAGGTATGTCTTTGCATAAATCGAAAAACATATTCCGCGTTTTCGCGGTCGTTGCTTTTTTTGCTTTGCTTGCGGCGAAGACGTCATTCGCGGCGTCGCTTCCGAAGCCGCCGACGATTACGGCGGAGGCCGCAATTCTCGTCGAGGCGTCGACGGGACGCGTGATTTACGAAAAGAACGCCGACCGGCTGATGTATCCGGCCAGCATGACGAAAATGGTGACCTGCCTTCTCGCGCTGGAGCAATGGAAGGATTTGTCCGCGCCCGTTTCGATCAGCCCGACAGCCGCCGCGACGGAGGGGACGGAGCTGACCGAGGGCGAAACGGCGACGATGCGCGAGCTCTTAATGGCGCTGATGATGGATTCGGACAACGGCGCGGCCGTGGCGATAGCCGAGGCGATGACGCCGACGAAGGACGCGATGGAGTTCGCGGCGAATATGACGCAGAAAGCATGGCTGATCGGCGCGAAGCAAACGCAGTTCGCGAACCCGAACGGCCTGCCGGATATACGTCATGTCTCGACGGCCCGGGATATGATGAAGATCGCGCGGTACGGCTGGATGAATCCGGAGTTCCGCCGTATCGTTGACGCCCGCGAGCATCTTTTCGTCTGGAGCACGCCGGACGGGCGCAAGCAGCAGCGGAAGCTGGAAAATACGAACGAGCTGCTGTATTCGTATCCCGGCATGAGCGGAATCAAGACGGGCTGGACGCGGGCGGCGGGCGGCTGCCTCGCGGGAGCGGCGACGCGAAACGGCGTGACGCTGATTTCCATCGTGATGAATTCGCCGGATGCGGACGACCGGTTTGCGGACACGGCAAAGCTGATGGACTACGGGTTCCCGCTGGTCCGCATAGAGAAGGGGCCGGTCAAGGAGAAGATCGAGCGCACCGTCTGGGCGCACGACGGCAGGACCTATAAAGTGACCGCGCACCCGAGGGAGGACGTCAAATTCCTGCTTTTCAACGGCGACGACAAGAAGAAATTCAAGATTGATTTCGATATGCCAAGATTTATCCGTGCGCCGATCAAGGGCGGCGATAAAGTCGGTGACCTCGTGATCCTGTACGACGGCAAGGAAGTGGGCCGCATCGACATGATTGCCGACCAGTCGATACAAAAAGGTTTCCATCCCATCGCGGCGGCAATTGATCTGTACGACGCGGTTATGGGATAACAGACTAGAAGCATAATAAAAAGCCTGTTGCTTTTCCAAAACGGAATGGCAACAGGCTTTTATGGTTTGTATTACCGGCGCATTTCGCGGGCCTGCTCGCGGAGGCGGGCGACGCGTTCCTCGGTGGAGGGATGGGTGCTGAACAGACCGGCGAAAGTCACATTTGAGCCTTTCAGCGGGTTCACGATGCACATGTGGGCGGTGGAAGTGGTCGCGCCCTCGATCGGGCGCATCCGGCTGGACGCGTAGTCGAGCTTTTGCAGCGCGGAGGCCAGCGCCATCGGATCGCCGCAGATCTCGCCGCCGCTCTTGTCGGCGTCGTATTCACGGGAACGGGAAATCGCGAGCTGGATCATCATGGCGGCAAACGGCGCGACGATGATGGTGAACAGCAGCCCCAGCGCGCCGCCGTTGTCCCGGTCATTGGAACGTCCGCCGCCGAAGATGGCCGCCCATTGGGCGATATGCGCGATGGTGGAGATGACGCCCGCGATGGAGGCGGCAATGGTGGAAATCAGCGTGTCGCGGTGCTTGATATGGGAAAGCTCATGGGCGAGCACGCCGCCCAGCTCGTTGTAGTCGAGCGTTTCCATGATGCCGGTGGTCACGGCGACCGCCGCGTGCTCGGGATCGCGCCCTGTGGCGAACGCGTTCGGCGTCCTCGAGTGGATCACGCAGACCTTCGGCATCGGAAGCTCCGCTTTCTGCGCCAGCTTCTCGACGAGACCGAAAAGCTCCGGCGCCTGCGCGCGGGAAATCTCTTGGGCACGGTACGCGGCGAGCACCATCTTGTCACTGTACCAATAGGAAATGAAATTCATCCCGAGGGAAAAGACGAGCATGATGATCATGCCCTGCTGCCCGCCGAGGCTGCGGCCGACGACGACAAGCAGCGCAGTCAACAGCGCCATCAGGATCGTAGTCTTGAATGTGTTCATAATGGTTCGTAAACCTCCTTATATTCTATGATTAAAAAATAACAAACACGAATGAAAAAGAAATGAACCTTTTGTCTTTTTGCAAACGGTACGAAAGGGGCTATCGCACAAAAAATTCGAAGTACAAAATTTTTATTTCAAAATTTTTGCGTCGGGAATTAGCTGCTGTAAACCGATTGTAAGACAAGGATTCCAGGAATAAATTGAAAATTCCTTGATTACAAAAAGGGCTGTCGCAAGAAGAAAAATCTTCATGTGGCAGCCCCGATTTATTTAATGGATATTCATGGAAAGCTCGATGAACTTGTTGGCCATCTTTGCCTTCTGGAGAACGGCTTCGGTGATGGCTTCGCCGGACTTCACGATGACCGTGCCGTTGTCCGCGACGATGTCGCGCGACGCCTTCTTGCCGAGCAGGAAGCGGCGATGACGCTCTTCCGTCGCTTTATCGGCCGCGGACTCCGCTTTCTTCGGTTCCGGCTCGGGTTCCGGTTCTTTCGGCGGCTCCGGCTCGGGGGCGGGCTCCGG
>JAGAZS010000290.1 GCA_017939945.1 Schwartzia sp. (in: firmicutes) | reverse complement strand
GCGCCCGTGCCCCGGGTCATGATGTTCGCCGCTTGGGTCACCATGTTGTCCGAGCCGTAGATATGGAGGCCGATGCCGAGAGGAACGGCGCTGTACGTATTTTCAAGGTACGCGGTGCCGTTCCTGTTCCGCGCGAAATAGCCCTGCGTGTTCGTAATCGTGCCGCCGTTTCCGTAGATGGATTTCCCGAAATACGCCTTGCGGTCGATCTTGTAACCGAGGTCCTGCATCACCGCCAGCTCCACCTCCATAAAGGAAGTGTAGTTGCTGTACACGCGATGGCTCATCATGCCCGTGGTCTGGAGATGGGAGCCTTCGAAAGTTGTTTCCCAGCCGTTCACCGGGAGCGCGTTCCGCCCGAAAAAAGTCGCGCCGCCCAGCGCGTCGGTGACGTTCGGCCCGACGAAATAGGCGTAGCCGTTCCCGTTGGCCGCAATCGTTCTGTCCACGATGAAGCAGTCGTTTTCCGTCCGACCGGCGGGAATATTATTGGACGTGGCAATGACCATTCCCGGCTTTGCCATCTTCCCGGTTTGGTCCATCAGGTGCAGCGACCAGGAATTTTCCGTCACATCGGGATGAATGGTCTGGTACGTTACGCCGCCAACTTTATATTCGCCTTTTTTCAACGAGATGCCCAGCGCGTGTCCCAGCTCGTGGCGGAAGGTCCCGACGAAGTCCGCCGCCTGCTCGTTGGTCGGCAGCACCGTGTCCGTGTCCACCCACCAGCCCAATTCCGCGCCTTCGCGCGCCGCCCCCATATATTTCCCGATGGTGACCTCGCTGAAGCCGTACTCGCCCGCTGCGGGCGTGTTGCCATGCGCCTCCAAATACTCCTGATTCAACACCGAGAGCGATTTTCCGTTCTGGATCTGCTCCGGGACGAAAAGCCCCGCCGTCAAGATGTTCTTATTCGCGCCGTCGGAGCGGATGGAAGTCGAGGCCGCGCCGGCGTTTTGCTTCAAATCCGTATTGACATAGATTTGCCACGGCTGCGTGATTTTCGCCCCGTCGCCAAGGATGTCCGACCACTACGCCGCGCTGGACACGGTCGCGCTTTGCAGCGTTTCCGACAGTGTGTATTCCGACGGGTCGGCATACCAATACGTCGAACTTCCAAGCCCGGCGCCCTCTGGAAAAAACGTAAGATCCGCGAAAGTTTTCCCATCATGATATAAATGTTCCATCGGCACTTCCACTATCTCCGCCGCCGCCACCGACGGCAGCGCGGAAAAACCCGCGAGCGTCAATGCCGACGCCCACGAGCAAAAATTCCTGCGAATCAAATTCCCTGTCTTGCTCATCACATTTCTCCTCCTTGAATCCCATCAGCAGCAGGGAACAAATCACGCTTTCCCGCACCTGTTATTTCATAGGGCATGACGTAAACGCCATCCCCTATGCGCAAAAACGAAATTAAAACAAATATCCTATCTGCGGCACATTCTCCATCCGATGCGCCGATATTCTTATAAATTATACCACTTTCAACGTATCGCATAAAGGATTTTTTGATTTGTTGCCGAATACAGGCGTTCGTCCTAAAAACTCTTTTCCTGCAAAACTATCGCCCGCTTTCTGTATGTCAGACCAATCTCGCAACGCAGCCAATGGAAACGTCTCCTCCACCCGCCTTTCGCCCTTCGCAAATCACGAAAAAAGACCGTTCCAATTTGGAATCGGTCTTTTTAAAAATTGCATCACGCTGCGCCATGAACGCTATGCAACAATTTATACAGTATCTTGTAAAGCATTTCCGCTTCCTCATTTGACAGCGGGGATTTTTCCGCCATGCAGCGGGGCACGCTTTCCGCGTCTTTGCGCAGCGCCTCCCCCTTTGCCGTCAGGCTGACGATCACGCAGCGCTCATCCTCCAAACACCGCTCGCGAACGATATACCCCTTCGCTTCCATTTTTTTCAAAAGCGGCGTCAATGTGCCGGAGTCGAGATACAAGCAATCGCCCAG
>JAGAZS010000289.1 GCA_017939945.1 Schwartzia sp. (in: firmicutes) | reverse complement strand
ACGTCGGCGAGGTCGCGGCGCGCCATTTCCTCGACGAGCGGCGGCATTCCTTCAACAGTAATGTCAACACGCACGACGCGGATGACGTCCGCCCACGGCACGAGACGGATCTCGATGCGCGAAGTCTCCCCCGGCGTCAGCGAAACGCTTTCCACGGAATAACCAACGAGCACCTTGTCAAAGACTTCGTGAATAATCGCCTCTTGCTGTGCCCGCGTTGTCTCCACCTCGGAGAGTCGCCGTCCTGTCAGGAGCTGCGCCCCAATGGCCGAGACTGTCGTCTCCATTCGTTGGCGGACAATCGTCGGAATCGGAGAAACCGACGTAACGCTGGCTGTGACTTCCTCCACCGTTCCTCTGGCCTCAACGGAATGCACAAAAAACAACAAGCACCAGATTGTGAAAAATGCGGCGGAAATCCGCCGCATTTCTTTTCCCACACCCATATCAGAACGTGCTGCCAACGCTGAAATGCATGCGGTTACCCTGCTTGCCGTGCGCCAGGTCGATGCGAATCGGCCCCACCGGCGTCTGGATGCCCAAACCGAAACCAATTGAAGAATAGAATTCCTGCGGATTGGGATTCCATGCACTTCCAAAATCCGTAAATAATGCACCCTGTACCTTGCTGAAGACAGGGAACCGATATTCGAGAGTCCCCATATACATGCGTTTACCACGGAACTGCTCGTCACGGTAACCGCGAATCGTATTCTGGCCGCCGATGCGGTACAGGCTGTATTCGGGAATCTCACCGTTGCCGAAACCGGCCATGGCCCGGATTGCAAACACCTGCGCGTGACCGGCCTTGATATAGTAGTTTTCCTCGACCATGTATTTCTGGTAATTGAACTTTCCGCCAAACCCGGCGAAGTCCGCCGTCAGGTTCAGCTTATTTCCGGTCATCGGGTTGAAGATGTTGTCCCGCGTATCCGTGACATGCTCCAAGACGATGCTGCGGGTATTGCCAAAGTTCGCATCTCGCCAAGGGTACCATGCAGGCGTGCTGCGGTCAAGGTCGGAATAATGCTTGACGTACTGGTCGTCCCTGCTCCGTAGCGTGATGAAGTTCGTCGAAACCTCGCTGACCGGACGGCTGAACGTGAACTCACCGCCCAAATATTTGCGCATGAATTCCTCGATTATATTGCCCTCGGTATTGTAATCATAGTATCTGTAGGTACGGTTGTATAGGCGGAACGTAACCGCCGTTTCCTTCCTGTCGAGCCAGGGACGACGATAGGAGAACATAAAACCGTGGTTATCCGTATCGTCGCCGCTGAACTCAAAGGTCAGGTTGATGGCGTCACCGATGCCCCGGAAATTCCTGTCGCCGATACCGACGAGACCGACGAAGCCGTCCGAACTGGAATAGCCGGCGCCGACAGTGAAGTTACCCGTCCGCTTCTCGACCACGTCCACTTCGAGGACGACGGAATTCGGCTCAACGCCCGGATTCAGCTTCATGTTGACGTCGTCAAAGAAACCGAGATTGTAGACGCGCTGCATACTGCGGCGCGCTTTTTTCGCGTTGAAGGGTTCGCCCGGCTTCATGCGCATCTCGCGGATGACGACCTTGTCCTTCGTCTTCGTGTTACCCTTGACCGTGTAGCCTTCCAAAATCCCCTCGTTGATAGCGATTTTCAGGTTGCCGTCGCGGCCGATGTCGAGATTGTTGACCTTGACGAGGATATAGCCGTCCTTGTGATAGCGGTCGGAAATCGCCTGCAGATTCTCATGGAGCGTGCGCGTATTGAGCATTTCGCCTTCCGGCACGGTGATAAGCTTGCGAAGTTCCTCCGTCTTGATAGCGGTGTTGCCCTCTATGGCGACGGAATGCAGCACCGGATTTTCCAGCAGATGATAGGTGATGATAACGCCCTCGGGAACAATCTCAAAGGTCGGGAAAATATCGTAGAACAGTCCGACGTCGTAAATCGCGCCGCGATCCTTGTCGATGGTATCTTCCGCGAACACGTCGCCGGGACGGGTCAGCAGAGCTTCTTTCGCTTTCGGGAGCGTCGGCGCGCTGGCGCCGTCAAAAACGACGTCGACGATGGTCTGTCCGACCAACGCTTTGAGACGAGCCGCAATCGCCTGCTCGTCCGGTCGAAGGGCCGTCCATTGATCCGCCGGGACGGAACCCCGCGTCGTCGTAACAGCCTCCGCCGCTTTCGCCGCAGCGGCTTCCTCCGCCGCCCTGCGCGCGGCTTCCTCGGCAGCGCGCCTGGCTTCCTCTTCCCTGCGCCGCTCCTCCTCAGCCTTGCGCTCGGCTTCCTCGCGCGCCTTGCGTTCAGCCTCCTCCGCCGCTTTCCTTTCCTCGGCGGCGCGCAGCTTCGCGTCTTCCTCTTCCTGCCGCGCCAGCGCCTCTTCCTCGGTCACCACCGGCGCCGGAACGACATCAATCGGCACCGATGTGATGTCCGGAAGCGCAATAACCGCCTGCGGCTTCGTCTCCGCCGGAGCTTCTTCCGCCTGCGCCGTTCCCAAAGGCATCGCCGCGAAGCTCGCTGCGACAGCCGCCGTATAAGCCCATGCCCGGTATGTTTTCTTCTCCAAAATGAAACCTCCCAAAACGCTCTCTTTTCCTACCATCATCATTTATCTCTTACCTATTGTATCGCGCGCAGGCTTTGCCCCGCGCTGTTCATCAACCGCTGCATATCCTCCGACGGGAGCCGCGCCTGCTGCAAAGATTCCTGCGGCGTCTCCGCCGTCTCCACCGGTTCCGGCATCTCCGCTTCCGCCAACGGAACAATTTCCGGCGGCTCTTCCTCGCGGACAGGCGGTTCCGTTATCTCAGGCAGCACCGTTTCCCTTGTTTCCTGCGGCACAATCGGCTGCAGTACAGCGGGTTCCGGCAACGCCGCCGCGCTTTGCACCGTTCGCTGCTCCAACGGCAAAGGACTTGGCTCGGCTTGTGTCCCCATACGCCACATGGAGTAACCGCCGCCCGCAATCAATACCGCTACGAAAAGCGGCGCCAGCCTTCTCGCCCATACGACGGAAGCAGCCGGACGTTCCGTTTCCTTTGCCCGTGTCAGTTCCGCCTGCGCCAGCATCAGATTCAGGTCGCCGCGCACATCATCGGCGCGCCCCAGCGACTCATCCGCGCGCCCCAGCCATTCACGAGCCGCGCGTACATGAAGCCTGAGACGGCTTCGGTCGTCTGCCCCGCTGTCCATGCGACTCCTCCTTTCGGAACACAAGCTCATTACCTCAATATATCCTATACTCCGGCTTTTGCCGTTTCCCTCGCGCCGTGAAATCAGGCGCGACGGGAAAATATCGGGCAATACGGCGTTATATCGCCGATATTCGCCCCGAAACAATCACTTTTCGTGCCAATGCTGCATGAATCGCGCCATCATTCCGCGGATGCGGCGGATTCCCGTCTTTTGCAGCCGGTAAATGCGCGACGTGCTCAGATGAAGCTCATCGGCCACGCCGTCCACCGCGCCGCCGGCCAAATAAACTTCCTCCAGCACGATCCGCTCCTTTTGCGGAAGGCGGGCCATCGCCTCGCGCAGCCGTTCAGCCAGCACATGGCTTTCCGCCTGCTCCTCCGGCAGCGCGCCCGGATCGGCGATGCGTTCTTTCCAGGGAAGCCCCTCGGCGTCCACCATGCCGTCGATGCAGGGCGCGGCAGAATCCCCCTCTTTTTTCAGGAAATCGATCATGCGTCCGCGGATGCGGTGCACGGCAAAAAGACTGAACGCCACGCCGCGGGAAGGATCGAAGCTTTCGACCGCCTCGATCAGCCCGACGGTGCCCTCCTGCAGGACGTCCATGATATGCTCGGAGGCGCGGTAAGGCGTCGCCTGCTTGAACACCAGCGGCTGATACGACTGGATCAGCTTCGCCCGCGCGCCTTCGTCATGACGCGTTTTGCACGCTTCCCAAAGGCGGGCTTCCTCTTCAGGGGATAAGATCTCAATTTTTTTCAGTTCTTGGATATACTCTTCCAGCCGCAGACCGATCACCCCCCCAATCGTTCATCTTATCATAAACCAAAGTTCTAAAAACAAGATTAGAATTTAATTCTCGCTTCAAAGCCGAACCAATTGCTGTTCTTTTCGTCACGTGCCACGAACATGCTGAAGCGGTCCGTGAAATCATAACGGATGCTGTAACGCCGCATGTCCTCGGACAGGCTCTGGGTGTACCGAAGCATAACCTTGTCGGTGACATACTTGCCTATTTGTACATTATACGCCTCAATTGTCGATTTGTCTGCCCCTTTTTCACCTTTTTCGAATGTTCCTGTCGACAAAACCAGTTCATCGAGCTGCAAAAGGTCGCGAATCGCCTCCTGTACTTCGCCCAGAACGCTCATCTGCAGGCCCGCCAAAAGCAGCGCATTCCTTTGCGCTTCCGCCGAATCCGCGTTGCCGCCTTGCAGGGACGCGCCGCGCAGCGTCAACATCCGGATAATTTCCTGCTGGCTCATTTCCGGACTGGACGTCAACGTAAACTTCATCTGCTGCACCGGTCCGTCGATGCCGAGCATGATGCGTGTGCGGTTCATTCGCGCCGACGCCCGGAAAGTGATGCTCGGCAGGAACGAATCGACCTGATTGAAATACGCTTCGCCTTCCGTGACGCGGAACTGGGTTTGCAGGTACTGGATCCTGCCGCGCCGGACGGAAATCGTGCCGGACTGCTTCGGATGGCGCGTCGTCCCGGTGAAATGCGCACTGCCCTGCAGCCAAAGATCGTAAAGCCCCGGACTGTAGAAATGCGTATGCTTGCCAATTTCGACGTTCAAATCAAGGATCATACGCGGCAGTTCGCTGTCGCTGTCCGGTATGGTCGGGATGGAAACCAGCACGTCGTCGATGGCGACGCGTCCCGTCAGCTTCGGCAGCCGCCGGCCAAAAATTTCCCCTTCCCGAAGGTCGAAGGACGCCGTCACCGGCCCCGTGAAGAAGGTCGAGGCAATCTCCAGCGCCTTCGCATCAAAATTCAGTCGGTAATCCACGGGCATCCTGCCGTCGAGCCGCGTCTCTCCGCTGACGGTGAACGTTCCTTTCCCCATTTTTCCGGAAGAGCCTTGCTCCACGGAAATCGAGTCGCCTTCCATCTTCAGGCCGAAATTCATTTCCGTCAATGGAATTTTCAGCGCCTTCAGTTTTACCGAGCCGTTATTTATGCGCAGCGCGCCGTCAAAGGTCGGCGCCGCCAACGAACCGCCGATGACTACGTTGCCGTCCGTCTCGCCCATCGCCCAGTCGATTTCCCGCGACAATAGCGGCAATAAGCCAAGATCGGCGTCGTCCAGCGAAAGGCGGAGATTGATCCTGTCGTACTCGGAAAGCTCCTCGCCCTGCTGTGCGGTAAACGCTTTCAGCGGCAGCATTCCCGTTGCGCTGGCCCTATACGTTTTCTCTCCCTGCGCCTTCGTCGCGACCACCTGCTCCAGCTCGACGACGCTGCCGCGCAAATGCACGAGCCCGGTCAGCAAATCGAAGGTCGAGCCGCGAACGCCGCCGTCCGTTATCGTCAGCGACGCGTCAGCCAACGGATGTTCAACCGTGCCGCCGAATTCAGCCTCCAAATCCAGCGTGCCCACCGCGTCCATATTCAGTCCCGCAGCCGCCGAGAGCATTCCCGCACGGATGCCGTGCGCGGAAAGCCGTCCGTCGATTGCGCCGTCCAGGTCGACGGTTCCCGTCGCAGCCAGTACGCCGTCCCCCTGATGCCCCTCGAAGCGCCGGAGCGTTACCACGCGACCGTCGAGAGCTCCGTCGAGAGACACGTTGGTCAGCGGATACCCGCAGACGTCCCCTTCCGTCAGCACACCGCGCGCCGAAATCCTCGGAACAGAGAGCGTCCCGCCGAGGTCAATATCCGCGTTGACGCGGCCATGAATCGCATCGTTTTTCGCGTTTGCGACGGAAAGCATCGCGGCAAGGTCGCCCTGCTCGACCTTCACCTTGCCGGAAAGGGTTTCGCTGCTGATATCGATTACCATGCGGAGCGAATATATGCCGCCGTTTTGCTTGAAAGCGAACGGATGCAGCTCGACCCGCGTCCCCCGGAGATGCACTTCGCCCGTCGCGTCCGTAATCGTCTCGCCGTTCAGCGTCAACGCGGGCGCCGTAAGCTTCCCGTCAAAAACCGGCTCGTCCAATGTGCCTAGGATTTGCCCGTCAAATACGCCGTGCCCCTCGATCGGATACGGCAGTTTTTTCTCGAATCGGCGCAAATCGATATCATGAACCGCCACTTTCAGATCGAGGGCTCTTGTCGCCGTCGTTACCGTACCGTTCAAATCCATATCCACAAGCGGCGAATAGATATGGAAATCCTGCACCGTCAGCACGCCGTTCTTCATCGTATAGTCGCCTTCCATGCCGGAGAGCAGGTAACCGTTGTAGCTGCCCCGGTGGGAGCTGATATAGCCGACGACCGACGGATTGTCCAGTGTGCCCGTGACCGTGATGATATTGTCGATATCGCCGGTGATCGGCTGATCCGGCGCCACCAGCGCAGCAAAATCCTCCAACCGCGCGCCGACCGTGTCAATCTGAAGATTGACGCGGCGTTCCCCGGTGAAGCCGACGACGCCCTTGACCAGCCACGTCACATGACCTCCGTTTTCCATCGAGAACGAATCGATCCGCACTCCGTCGAGACTGCCGGACGCTTTGCCGTGCAGCGTCCGATAAGGCTGCCGGAACAGGTGGCCGTGGATTGCCGAAAAATCCGCCTCCACTGCCGGATTGTCGATCGGACCACGCACCGTACCGTTCGCGTCCCCAAATCCCGCCATATCGAAAACCGAATCGATGCGCGAAAGCAATCCAAGATCCACATGCGTCGCATAATAAGCGAGATCCAGTGACTCCATCCCGAAAATTTTTCCCTCGACGCCGATCTCCCCGCCATTCTCCAGATGCAGGCTCATATAATCGATCTGCGTCCGCTCCGGGTCATGATAAAAGGACGCGGAAAGCTCCGGCGCCGAAATATCGAGATATGAAATGTCGTGAGCGAGCACGCTGCCATAGACGGACGCCCGCTCCAGCGCGTCCGCATCCCCGGCAAAGCCGAGATCCGCCGACGCCCGCCCGGAAATCCCCGGCAGAACTTCCGCCAGCGGCGAAGCGTCCACATCCGTCGCTTTCGCGTGGCCGTCAAATCGCATCGTCGAAGCGTCAAACTCACCTGCCGCCTCAACATGCCCGCCCAAAATATCCGCCGTCAGGGACGGCACCGTAATCCGATTATCGACAAATGTGGCCGTCGCCTTCGCGTTCTTGATCTCATAATCCGCCAGCGTCCCTTTTTCCAGCCGGAACGCGCCGCTGACCGACGGCGACGCGGGCGTGCCCTCGATCTGCGCGGAGAACGCTGCCGCGCCGTGGAACGGACTTTCCTTGAAAATCTCGCCGGGGTCGAACCCTTCCGACCGCGCAAACAGATGAAGCTCCGGCTCTTTCCCGGAAAGATTGACGGTTCCCCGTACATTCGCGGGCTGCCCCGCCGCCTCCGCTGACGCGACGAGCCGCACCTCGCGCTCCGAGAAATCCGCCGTGCCTTCGATTTTCTCGATTTCCGTCTCCAGCACGCGCACCGCGCCGCCCGAAAGCGTCCCGCGCCCTTGGTACGAAAGCGCGTCGCCGTGTTTTTCCAGCTCCGCCGTCAATGTCTCGACGCGTCCGCGACGAATCTCCACCGACTCCGGCAGGATTCCTTTCGGCAGCCATGCAAGATACTTTTCAACCAGAACGTCTTCGGCCTCGACGTAAAGCTTCACGTTCTCCCCGCCGATCGTCCCCTCGGCGGAAAGCGCCGCCGCGTCCTGCTTTGCCTTCACCGCGATGCGCATCGCCTTCTCATCGGCAAAATCGACGCTGCCGTTCACATCGGAAAGCGAAAGGGATTTCCCGTCCATACGGAAATCCAGCGAGGCGTATTCGCCGCGCACTACGCCGGCAAAACCGCTGGGTTCGCTGTCCTCTTCAATCAAATCCGCATAATTCCATGTCCCGTCCGCGCGCTTCTCGATCCGCGCCTCCGGACGGCGCACCAAGACCTCGTCCACCGCCTTCGCAGGCTTGTCCGTGAGCATACCAAAAAGACTGAACCGCACCGTCGCCGATTCAGCCTTCAAAAGCATCTCGTCCCGTTTGTCGTAAAGCGCGATATCGCGCACCGTCAGCGACCACGGCGAATCCACGCGCACTTCCCCGACCTCGACGCGCGTGCCGAGAATCGCGGAGCCTTTCTCGCCCGCCATCTGCCCCATGGAAGTCATAAAGGATTGCGTATTCGCCAGGCCCCAGAAAAAAAGCGCGCAAAAAAGAAAGAGTCCGAAAACGCCGCCCGCGATCATCAAAGGTCGTCGTTGCATCTTCGGACTCCTCCTTTCTTTTTTATATTGTTATACTATGTTTCCTGCAAATTCTAAAGCGAACGCCGCGATTTGTCAATGTTTTCCCAGCAAATCACGCATCATATCCATATATTTAAGCATTTTGTATGGTAGAGAAGCAGGAAAAACCTGCTATTCAACGAATTGTAACCATTATGAAGAACTCATCAATCTATCCTAATCTTAAGAATCCATATTTTTTCGGGAGGCTGTCACTATGAATTTTTCAAACATTGACAAACAGTATATTCGAGACCACACATTTTCTTCCGACGGTCTGACCTTTCCCGTGGAACACAACACGGCAACGGCCATGCTGCGCCCCGGTGATTCGGGAATTCCACTCCCTTCGGAGAAAAAACAAGTTTTGTTGCAGCGGGAATTTTCAAGAATCTTCGCGGCCCCCACACCGTACAATGGGAATTTCGCGAAGCTGGAAACCCGCACAGGATTGACCGAAGCCATTATGCGAAAGTACCTTCGCGGCGCGCGCCCCATTACAAGAGTCGCCGTCGCAAAGCTGTGCGTCGGAACGCCGCTCACGCTGGAACAAAGCATACCGCTCTTTTCCATGCAGGGACACAGCTTGGATCCGGAGGAGCAGCTTTTCGACGCTATTGTGGTGGACGCGATCAACTGCGGCGATGACATCGGTACATTCTACGAATCCTGCGCCTCATTTGGGATACAGCTCAACAAATGAAGTTTTGGACAAGTTGTCCCCCGTTTTTGGCAGTTGCCTTGTTATACTTTGACCATAGCAAGGCGATAACGCCAAAAATGAAATGGAGGAATCGAAATGAAAAAGAAAGCAAGGTTTGACTGGACACGGTTCTCGACGGGATTCATCAAGGCGGTGGTTTACAGCAAGCTCACCCCGGAGTACGACAAACCGGAGACGGACCTCTCTGACAAGGATTTGCTCGCGCCGTATATTTCGGAGATTGCCGAATGGCCGAATCCGTTCTTCATCCAAAAGTATCGGCGCGAAATCGAGGATTACTTCCGCGAATCGCAGAAAGGCGCACATCTGAAAAATATCGCCGAGCACCTCGCAAAGCTCAATTACGGGGGATTCAAAAAGAACATGGAGCCGGAAGATATCCTGCTCCTGCTTCGCCGAAAGAACCTCACGAATACCGTGGTCGAGGCCTATAAGATGGAGCTTCTGAAAGACGGCCTCCCCAATTTCGAAGCGGAAACGACGTTCACGAAGCCCGTCACGATAGACCTCACGAAAACCGCCGCGACAGAGGTTTCCCTGCACCCTTACCAACAGGAAGCGGTCGCCGCGCTCAAAAAGTTTTTCATCGACGAGGACAAAAAATCGGGCATCCTGATGATGCCGACGGGAAGCGGCAAGACCATGACAAGCGCTTATTTCCTGCTTCACGAAATGGCGTCCCGCGGCTACGAGATTGTATGGCTCGCCCATCGCCACATGCTGGTGGAACAAGCGGCGGAAGCTCTTTACCGCCTCGCCCCCATTGCGAGGGATCGGCGCTTGACCGAGGGGGACAAGAATACGCCGGACGAGCTTCGCATGGTCTGCGTTTCGGGAATGCACGCTTCGGCCCACGCGCTCAGCAAAGGCGACGGCCTTGTTGTCGGCAGTGTGCAGAGCCTTTGCCGGAAGACGGGCTACCTTACGAAGCCTCTTGCGAAAAAAGTCATCATCGTAGTGGACGAAGCCCATCACACCACCGCGCCGACTTACCAGCGGATTGTCCAAGACATTCGGAAAGTGCGCCCGGACGCGAAGCTCTTGGGCCTCACGGCCACCCCGGTCAAATATACGGACGCCGGAACCGCCGCCCTCAAAAAGCTCTTTGACGACAATATCATCTATAGGATTCCAATGACAAATCTCATCACGGACGGCACACTCGCAAAGCCCCTCCATATCCCTCGGGACACGAACGACAACATCGAGGCGATTGTGAAGGACGAGAACGAGATGAACCTCATCCGGCGGCGCGGCGAGCTCACGGAGCGCACGATTGAAGTGATTGCGAAATCCAATGAACGAAACGGAGCCATTATCGACGAGTATATAAATAACCGTGAAAAGTACGGCAAAACCATCATCTTCGCCTTGAATGGCTACCATGCGGCAGTCCTGAGCGATATGCTGCAAGAGCGTGGCGTT
>JAGAZS010000288.1 GCA_017939945.1 Schwartzia sp. (in: firmicutes) | reverse complement strand
GCGCTGAACGCGGCCATCGAGGCGGCGCGCGCGGGCGAGGCGGGCCGCGGTTTCTCCGTCGTCGCCGAGGAAGTCAGGAAGCTGGCCGAGCAGTCCGGCGACGCCGCGAAGAGCATCGCGACGCTGATTGGCGAGATACAGGGCGATACGGGCGCGGCGGTCACGGCGATGCAGAAGCAGACCGAGTCCGTGGAGCAGAGCTCCGCCGTCGTGAACCGCGCGGGCGAGGCTTTCGCCCATATCGAGGCGCTCGTCAACGATCTGTACGGGCATATCGAAAAGGCTCTCGTGAGCATTGACCAAGCAAAGGAAAGCAGCCATCAGGTGAAGGGCTCCATCCAAAGGATACAGAAGGTCGCGGGCACTACTGTCAACGAGACGCAGATGGTTTCGGCCTCGACCGAGGAGCAGTCCTCGATGATGCACGAGATCAGCAACGCCAGCCATTCTGTCGCCGACATGGCGCAATCTCTCCAGAGCGAGGTCGCCCATTTCAAGTTCTGATATCGGAGATCGCAAACAAAAAAGAGGCTGTCGCAGAAAGGTTTCTTCTGCGGCAGCCCCTTTTTATATAGGTCTTGATTTTGTGCAGGTATTTTCTTGCAATTTCGGGGGGCTTCCCCTATAATTGGATTACAAACTTATCATTGCGCTGGGGGTGCTGAGTTGGAAGAGAAACTGAAATTGTACGGATTCAACAACCTCACGAAGTCTTTGAGCTTCAACATCTACGATATTTGCTACGCGAAGACGGAGCGCGAGCAGCAGGACTATATACGATATATTGATTCGCAGTATAATTCCGAGCGCCTGACGAATATCCTTTCCCGCGTCACGGAAATGATCGGCGCGAAAATCCTCAATATCGCGAAGCAGGATTACGACCCGCAGGGCGCAAGCGTGACGCTGCTCGTCGCCGAGGAGGCGGCTCTTGAAAGCGGGGAGAAGCTGCCCCGCGCGCTCCGCGACACGGTGGTCGCGCATCTCGACAAGAGCCATGTGACGGTGCATACCTATCCCGAGTACCATCCGGATACGAGCATCGCGACGTTCCGCGTCGATATCGACGTGGCGACCTGCGGCACGATCACGCCGCTGCAAACGCTGGACTATTTGATCAGCAATTTCGATTCGGATATCATCACGATGGACTACCGCGTGCGCGGTTTCACCCGTGATATCACCGGCAAGAAGATTTTCATGGAAAATCCGATGAAATCGATTCAGGATTACATCAATCCGGAGACGCTGGACGTCTACGACGCGGTGGACGTCAACGTCTATCAGGCGAACCTGTTCCATACGCGGATGCTGATCAAGGAACTGGACCTGAAGAATTATCTTTTCAACACGGACATATACGAAATCCCGCCGAAGACAAGGCTCGCCATCAGCGACAGCCTGCGGAGGGAAATGATCGAGATTTTCAGCGGACAGAACGTGTACTGAAAAGTGAAGAGTGGAGAGCAGGAAGTGGAACATAAAGACTTGTCGCAGGAGAGCGCGCCGGTTTTGGAAGCCTTGGAGCGGATGAAAACGGCGCGCCTCGTGCCTTTTGACGTGCCGGGACACAAGCGGGGGCGGGGCAATCCCGAATTGACTGCGTTCCTCGGCGAGAAATGCCTTTCCGTCGACGTCAATTCGATGAAAATGCTGGACAATCTCTGCCATCCGGTTTCGGTGATCCGCGACGCGGAGCGGCTGGCGGCGGAGGCTTTCGGCGCGGCCCACGCGTTCTTCATGATCGGCGGCACCACCTCGGCTGTGCAGGCGATGATCCTGACGGCGGCGGGACGCGGCGACGAAATCATCCTGCCGCGCAACGTGCATCGGAGCGTCATCAACGCGATGATTCTCTGCGGCGCAGTTCCGGTTTACGTCGACCCCGGCATGGACAAACGCCTGGGCATTGCCCTCGGCATGAAGCCGGAGGACGTGGAGGCGGCGATCCTCGCGCACCCGAAGGCGAAGGCGATTTTCGTCAACAACCCGACGTATTACGGCATTTGCTCCGACGTGCGCGCCATTGCCCGTCTCGCCCATGAGCACGGGCTTTTGCTTTTGGCGGATGAGGCCCACGGCACGCATTTTTATTTCCATGACGATTTGCCTGCGGCGGCCATGCACGCGGGGGCGGATATGGCCGCGCTCAGCATGCACAAGTCCGGCGGCTCGCTGACCCAAAGTTCGCTCCTGTTGATCGGCGACCGCGTTTCCGAAGGATATGTGCACCAGATTATCAACCTGACGCAAACCACAAGCGCGTCATACCTTTTGATGGCGAGCCTCGACATTTCCCGGCGCAGCCTCGCGCTGCACGGCAAAGAAATCTTCGACAAGGTGATCCGTCTCGTCGAATACGCGCGGGAGGAAATCAACGCAATCGGCGATTACTACGCCTATTCCCGAGAACTTGTCAACGGCGGTTCGGTCTTCGACTTCGATATCACGAAGCTCTCGATTTTCACGCGCCCGACGGGGCTGGCGGGCATCGAGGTCTACGACCTCTTGCGCGACGAATACGACATCCAGACCGAGTTCGGCGACATCGCGAATCTTTTGGCCTATATTTCCGTCGGCGACAGGGAAAAGGACATCGAGCGCCTCGTGGCGGCCCTGTCGGAAATCCGCCGCAATTACAGCAAGGACAGGACCGGAATGTTGGAGGCTGAATATATCCGCCCGCAGGTCGTCTGCGGTCCGCAGCAGGCCTTCTATGCGCCGAAGAAGTCGCTGCCGATTGACGAGACCGAAGGGCGCGTTTGCAGCGAATTCGTGATGTGCTACCCGCCGGGCATCCCGATTCTCGCCCCCGGCGAGCTGATCACGAAGGAAATTCTCGATTATATTCACTACGCGAAGGAAAAAGGCTGTTCGATGACGGGCCCTGAGGACATGGAGATTCTGCGGTTAAACGTGATGGAAGAATAGACGGAGGACAAATTTATGGAGCTTTGGTTTACCGAGCCGCACACCGAAAACGTGCGGTTCTCTATGAAGGTGGACAGGCAGGTTTACAGCGGCAAAAGCGAGTTCCAGCGCATCGACATCTTTGATTCATTGGAATTCGGCCGCGTCCTGGTTCTCGACGGCTACACAATGCTGACCGAGAAGGACGAGTTCATGTATCATGAAATGATTGTCCATGTGCCGATGTGCGCGCATCCGGATGCGAGGCGCGTGCTGGTCATCGGCGGCGGCGACGGCGGCTCGGTGCGGGAGCTGACGCGGTATGAGTCGTTGGAGCAGATTGACCTCGTGGAA
Organism: Schwartzia sp. (in: firmicutes); assembly: GCA_017939945.1. Classification (GTDB taxonomy): domain Bacteria; phylum Bacillota; class Negativicutes; order Selenomonadales; family Selenomonadaceae; genus RUG12372. The sequence goes on along the minus strand of JAGAZS010000288.1, from coordinate 1,836 downwards.
ATCGACGAGGAAGTTGTCGAGGCGTGCAAAAAATACCTGCCGCAAACGGCGGGCAAGCTCGATGACCCCCGCGTCAAAATCCATTATGAGGACGGGCTGAAATATATTCGTCACCATGATAACGAATACGACGTGATCGTCGTGGATTCCACCGACCCGTTCGGCCCCGGCGAGGGCCTTTTCACGCGCGAGTTCTACGGCAACTGCTTCCGCGCCTTGAAAGAAGACGGCATCATGGTCAACCAGCATGAAAGCCCGTTCTATCAAGAAACGGCCTACGCGATGCAGCGCGCCCACAAGCGCATCGTCAGCTCGTTCCCGCTGGCGCGGGTCTATCAGGTCCACATCCCGACCTATCCGTCCGGTCACTGGCTCTTCGGCTTCGCGTCGAAGAAATACCACCCGGTCAAAGGCGTGGACTGGGAAAAATGGGAAAAGCTCGGCATCAAGACACGCTACTACAACACGAAGCTCCACGCGGCGTCCTTCGCGCTGCCGACCTATGTGGAGGATATCCTGAAAAGCGAGGAACCGGAAGAAGAAGAAAAAGAGTAGGGGAACGGTATATATGGAAAAGCATCAGGAAACCTTTTTCGGCTGCGACGCCGATTATCGGGACGCGCGGATCGTGATTTTCGGCGCGCCTTTTGACTCGACCACCTCGTACCGGCCCGGCACGAGGGACGCCAGCCGCGTGATGCGGGCGGAGGCGTACGGTTTGGAGACCTTCAGCCCGTATCAGGACTTGGACTTGGCGGACGCGCAGGTCTTTGATTCCGGCGACCTGGAGTTGGCCTTCGGTGAGACGGAAAAAACTCTCTCCATAATCGAGGAACGGGCGGCTGAAATCCTTTCGGACGGGAAATTTCCGTTCATGCTCGGCGGCGAGCATCTCGTGACTTTGGGCGCGGTTCGGGCGGCAGTGAAAAAATACCCCAATCTCTGCGTCGTGCATTTCGACGCGCATACCGATCTCAGGGACGAGTTCCTCGGCTCGAAGCTCTCCCACGCGTCGGTGCTGCGCCGCTGCTGGGACATCCTCGGCGACGGCAGGATCGCCCAGTTCGGCATCCGCAGCGGGGAAGGAGCGGAGTTCCGTTGGGCGGAAAAGGAAGGCCATACGCGGCTTCAGCGTTTCGACTTCACGGGACTGCGCGAAGCTGTGGCGGAGTTTTCGGGAAAACCAGTTTATTTCACCATTGATCTCGACGTCATGGACCCCGCCTATTTCCCGGGCACGGGAACGCCGGAGGCGGGCGGGGTGACCTTCAAGGAGCTTTTGAAGGCTGCGTTGACCGTCATCCAAAGCGCGAACGTCGTAGCCTGCGACCTGGTGGAGCTCGCCCCGAACCTCGACCAAAGCGGCGCGTCTACCGCTACGGCGCTGAAGGTGATGAGGGAAATGCTGCTGGCGTTGGAAAAGCCGGTTGTTGCACCGGAGACGGTGTGATAGCGGAATAGGCCCCCTCCGGGAGGTGAGATATGCCAGTGGCGTATCGAATGGCGCGAAGCGCCGGGGGGAGAACGCGGAAAGGTGTCGCGGCGAGGGAGGACTCTTTTTGATGCGAGGGAACAATCGGAAATCATTTCCAAATGTTTCACGTGCAACAAACGAACATAACCTGAAAGAAAAATGAAAAAACTTAAATTTTCACTGAGAACAATACAATTTCATTTATCAAGTTTAGGGGTGTGAATGACATTTTTTTTGTCGTTCACACCCCTAATTTGTCATTCACACCCTTTTGCGTTTCGTAAAATATAGATTGAAAAATAATGAATGCATGTAGGAGGCTTTTGCAAAATACACTCAAAAGTTATCCACAAAACCATGTT
>JAGAZS010000287.1 GCA_017939945.1 Schwartzia sp. (in: firmicutes) | reverse complement strand
TGCCCACCGCCGCGCCGCCCCGCGCCTGCGCCAGCCCCGCGATCATCTCGTCTTCCGCGCCGGGATGCGTCTCCAGGAATTTCATGGAATTGTGGAGCACCATCAGCTCTTGGCGGAACTGCGATTCCGCCAGCACCGCCATGCTCGCGGTTTGCCGCGCGACGTTTTGCTCCATTGTCATGTTGAGGAGGGAGGAAATCTTGTGCTGCATGAAAATCGCGCAGATACCAAGCGCGATGACCAGCGCGAGAAATTCGGCCGCGATTTTCAAAAAGGGGTCGTGGTGTTTTTTACCGGTCAAGGAACTCCACCCCCTCCACATACCAGTCCATGCGGGCAAGCAGCGCGTCGTCGTGGAGCACCTCGCCCGCGCCTACGCGAAGGAGGCCCCGCGTATCGCGGATCGGCCCGCGGAAAATCGGATGAAAGCCCTCCAAATCGCGGCGGAGCCCGGCGACGGCATAGCCCGCGTCCAGCCCGATGCGCTCGGACACGTCCGCCAAATGGATCGCGCCCTCGTCGATGCCGATCCAGCGGTTCCGAATCGCGTTCAACTCGCCTTTCAGGTACCGCTGGAGAATGTGCCGATAATAAATATCCCATCGGCAGGTGATGGACGCCAGATGGTGCGGGTAGTTTGCCAGCCGCGTGTTCACGCTGATGAAATCGACGCCCAACGCCTCGCAGGCGTCGGGGACGGCTTGGTCGTCCTGCTGGTAGGTGATGATGTCCGCGCCGGATCGGTGGACGAGCTGCAAGACGTTTTCCTTCTCCTTTTCCGCGTCTTCCCAAGCCCCCGTCCATGCCACGACAATCCGCGCGTTGGGGTTTGCACGGAGCGCGCCGAGGGCGAAGGCGTTCAGGTTGCGGTTCACTTGCGCGTTCGGCATCGCGGCGACATACCCGATGACGTTTGTTTTCGTCCGAAGCCCCGCCAATGCGCCTGCCAGATATCGCCCTTGGAACATGCGCGGGAAGCAGGAGGTGATGTTCGGCACGTCGGGGCTGGGCGCGTGGGTCGCGAAAGCGATGCCGGGGTACGCCGCCACCGTTTCCCGCGCTTCCTCCGGGTAGCCGTAGCTGCACAGGAAAATCATGCCCGCCCCTTCGTCGGCGAGGGAGCGGATTGCCTCGTTCACCGCCCCCGTTCCCTCGGCGACGTGCTCGCGCACCAAGAGTGCCACGCCGAGCGTCTCGCAGGCGCTCTTGATGCCCTCGTAATGCGACTCGTTCCATCCCGGCTCGTCAATGCCGCCGAGAATGATGAAGCCGACTTTTTCCGTGCGGCGGTCGTCCCCCGCGTCAAAGCCGAACACCATCGCCAGCATCCCGAAAACGAGCAGCCCGCTGAGAAGCGCCAGCGTCCACCTCCCCCAAGTGGGAACCTCCTGAAACCACTTTTTCATGACGCCGCCCCCTGTGCGATTGCCGCGATCCCTTGGTTCCGCTGCTCCCTTGCCAGCGCGACGAATTCATCCTTCGGCACAGGCTTCGAGAAGTAAAAGCCCTGCAAATAATCGACGGAGAGCTTCGCCAAAAGCCGGATCTGCTCTTCCGTTTCCACGCCCTCCACGAGAATCTTCCGGCGCATCTCGCGGATCATCCGCACGCTGTTGTCGAGGATGGCGCGGCCGATGGCGTTTTTCTCCGCGCTCCAGAGGATGCCCTTGTCGATTTTTACCAAGTCGAAATCCAGCGCGAAAATCGACTGCATATTGGAATAGCCGGTGCCGTAGTCGTCCATGGCGAAGGTAAAGCCCCCCGCCTTCAGTTCGCGGATGACGGCGTCAAGGGCGCCGTAGTCGTTCGCCGCCACCGACTCTGTGATCTCGAAATTGATTTTCGACGGGTTCACGCCGAACCGGGCCACAATCCCCTTCATGCGGTCGGCGAACCCCGGCTGCACGCACTGGAGCACCGAAAGATTCACGCCGATGGTCGTCAGCTCCAGCGCGTCCGGCACGCCGCTGGCGAAAAACGCGCAGACCTCCTCCAGCACGAAATCCCCGAGAGCCGAGATGATGCCCGCCTGCTCCGCCGCCGGGATGAACTCGGCGGGAGGGATGTTCCCCAGCACCCGGTCGCGGAGCCGGAGCAGCGCCTCCGCGCTCGTTATGCGGAGCGACGGCAGCTCGCAGACCGGCTGGAAATAGACCTCGAAGGTCCGCTCCTCCAAGCCTCGGTGAAGCGCCCGCTCCACTTCGAGGCGGCGCAGGAGATAGCCGAGATCCCGCCCGGACAGCACCGTGTTCGTTTCCTTGACGGGAATCGGGCTGTCCGCCATGAAAAGCACATCCTCCCGGGTCGGGAAATTCTTCGGCGAGGAGCCGCGGGTCACCGCCGCGTGCAGCAGGGACTCCACCTTGCCGCCCTTCCACGTCTCGCCAAAACGGGCGAGAATCTGGTCGGCGATCTCCGCCGCCCGGGCTTCGTTGTCCCCCCGGATCAGGATGATATAGGTGGAAGGGTTCGCGTAATAAATGGTGTAAGGGGGGAGCAGCGTCCGAAGATAATCCGCCACCGCCCGCAGGAACGCGTCTGACGCCGAGGAGCCCATCACGCGATGCACCGAGGCCATCTCCGTGATCCGAACCCCGATGACCTGAAAGACCTGCCCCGTGCCGATGAAATTCTTCAGGTCGAAGGCCAGCGCCCGTCGGTTGTAAGCGCCCGTTGCCATGTCGATGCGGCCGTCCTCGTCCTCGATGGAAAGCATCAGGCCAAGGCCCGCCAGCGCGTCGGTGAAAAGCTCGATTTGGATGCTGCTCCACACGATTTGGACCAGAATACCGGCCACCACCAGCACGATGAAAAAAACGAGGGCGTTCCGCTTTGCGCTGGTCACGGCGCGCCAGTAGCGGAAAAGATTCAAAAGCCCCGCCGCGAGATAAAAGAAGGCCGCCACGTAAATCGTGTAGGAGGCCCAGCCCCGGCAATACCGGAACAAGTCGTTGTAGTAATACACCCAGCCCGTCAGCGGGTTCAGCAATATCAAAAGCTCCGTCAGGAGAAAGGGGGACGCGTACAGGGCGAGGCCGCGATAGGAAAGCTGCCACGCGCTGCCGCAGACCAAGAGCACATAATAGCCGAACATTGGCGCCAAGGAGGCGTGGAACACCAAGGAAACGAACCGCGCCGTGTCCGCGATGAAATGCGCCTCCGCGCCGGGCCGCCCCTCATGGAACGCCACCACGATGCTGCTGAGGGCGCAGAGCATCATATTCAGTAGCAGCAAAATATAAAGCTGGTTCTGCCGCCGCGCCACGCGCCCCTGGATCAAAGTGTAGCCAAGGCAGGACACGCAAAGCAGGGCTGCGCAGATATAAAAGGAACAATAATGGAGCGTCGCCATAGAACTCATTGCACGCTCTCCTTTCCAGATTTACTCC
>JAGAZS010000286.1 GCA_017939945.1 Schwartzia sp. (in: firmicutes) | reverse complement strand
GCCATTGTTTATGATTCCCTGTTGGGAAAGGCCGCCGTTCTTGATGACCTCGACGCCGTGGTTTCCACCGGCGGCGTCAAGTCGTGTGCCCGTGGCCTTGCCGCCATTCGCCAGTTCAAGCGTGCCGTTGGTGATGTGGTAGTTGGCAATCTCAACGTACTGCCCTGCGGTATCCTCCTTGAGACGCAGCGTGCCGCCGTTGAGGACGTATTGGTTATATTCGATATCAACGGTATCCTCTTTACGAAGTCTCGCGCCACTGTGAAGTTCCAGCACGCCGCCGGGGTTTGTTGTGGTATCTTTTGCGGTGCCGCCGTTATGAACTATTTCCACTCCACTAGTAGTGTCCGTGCCGCCTAGCGTCGTTTTGCTGGTTTGTCCGCCGGCTTCAACAGTGATAACGCCATCGGTCACTTCTCCGAGGTTAGGGCCATCAAGTACTTGCCCCGCTGTAATTGTGCTTGTTATATGCTCCGCGTGCGCCGTGCCGTACATCGCGCCCGCCACGCCGTCCACCAGCTGCTCTATTTTTGCGCCGTCGGCGACGATGCTTTGCGTCATATTGGCGTATGGCAGCGCCACCGCCGCGCCCACGTTCAGCGCGTTGACCACCGACATCGCAACCGCCAGTTTTTGTTTGAGATTCTTTTTCTGTGCCATATCAAAAACCTTCCTTTTTATAATATTTTTCCGATGTTTATTTTCCAGTTGAGAGGTTTAAACCACCGCCTTTCAGGCGGTAACACTTTAAGTAGCGTAGCACATTGCCGCGTGATATAATCCTCGCGGAGGCGAGAATCATGGCAGAATACAAAAGCGTGAGCCATGCGGTATATGAAATAAAATATCACTTTGTGTGGATAACCAAATATCGATACAAGGTGTTGGAAGGGGCAATAGCGTACCGGTTGAGGGAACTGCTGAGGCAAGGGTGCGATGCGAAAGGGATTGAAATTGTAAAGGGAAGCATCAGCAAAGACCATGTGCATATGTTGTTGTCATGCCCGACAAACTTGTCGCCAAGCCAAATCATGCAATATCTCAAAGGGCGTTCGTCGCATCTTATACAGGATGAGTTTCCAGCCCTGAAAAGGCGTTATTGGGGGCAGCATATGTGGGCGCGAGGATATTTTTGTGCGACGGTCGGGAACGTGGACGAAGAAACAATTCGGAACTACATAGAAAAACAAGGAACAGAAGATATAGAGAATATCCGAATTGTTGAAGAGTAGCTACTTGCAGTAGGGCTTTTAGCTGACTTTCAGTCAGGCACACGGAGACGGCTTCAGCCGGAATTGCGCCTTTCAGGCGCGGGGGTGGACTTCAGTCCACCAAACCCACCGGCTTTTAGCCGGTGGTCGTTTAGTTTCAAAGCGTCCATGCCGCACGGTTTTTGCCGATACGTTTGTTCATCCTTCATCTTATCCGATATGTACCATTTTCAGGGCCGGGTACTCGAATTCTTCGCCGGACATGGCCTTGAACGCGCCGAAGATGGCGAAGATGCCCCAGGCGATCGACAGGATCGCGATGGCGATGCCTGTGGCGATCATCGGCGGGATGACGAAGGCCAGAACGATGGCGAGCAGGGAGACGACGACGGCGCCGACCTGCATATAAAGCGCCTGCTTCGCGTGGCCGACAATGAAGTCGTCGTCGCTCCAGATGGTCTTGATCAGGAAAGGCAATACGAGGAATCCAAGTCCGCCGAGGTAAAATCCGACGTGCGCCGCCGCCGCGATCATACGTTTTTTGGTCGTGATTTCGTTCATGGTTGACTCCTTTTAGAATTGAAAAAAGGCGCGCTAAAAGCGCGCCCTTCCTTACAGAGTTGCCGGGGTTTCTGTGCCTTGCGCATCGATGGCGGCGTTGTATTCGTTCGTCCAGGTGTAGCCGAGGTACGCGCCGATGGCGTCCGCGACGAAGCTGAACAGCGCCGTGCCGAGCATCACGTTCGCGGCGACGGCGACGACGGTCAGGCCGATGAATGCGATCAGGCCTTTTTTCCAGCCGCCCGAATAGGGAAGACCGATCAGGAACAGACCGAGGATGGCTCCGATGATAGGATTTTTCTTTTGCATGGTAAATGATTCCTCCTAAATATAATGTCGGCGAATGGTTTTTTTCGCGTCGCTTTATCATACAACATTTTTTTCGTTTTGTGTGGCTAAACGTTGTAATCGACATCTAAACGTTGTAATCGACATAAAAAAATGTCGATTACAACGTTTAAGTGTCGATTACAACGTTTCATGTCACAAAGGAAAAATTATGTGATATAATATCGGCAGATTGAGAGCAGGTGGGTACACACCTCTCTCAGCCGAGTAATTACTATTATATTTAGGAGGCGTATCTATTATGCGGAAAATCAAGTCCCTCAAAGTGTTCTTCCTCGCGGCCCTGTTTGTCATGGGTCTGTCCAGCGTCGCTTTCGCGGGCGCGCAGGATTTCGTCCTGGTGAACAACACCGGTTTCCCGATCTACAAGGTCAATGTCAGCGCTGCCAGCACCAACAGCTGGGAAGAAGATATCCTCGGCTCCAGCGTCCTGATGAACGGCGAGTCGATCCGCGTGAACTTCGGCGCAGGCAACACGCAGTATTGGGATATCCAGGCCATCTTCGAGGACGGCAGCGCCATTGCCTGGTACAACATCGACCTCCTTTCCACGTATCAGGTCACGCTGAACAACGACGGCACCGCTACTCTCCAGTAAGCTGATGGTAATAGGCATAGTCGGGTACACGTCTTTGCCATCAAATATCACCATACCAAAATTAATTATTTAACGGAGGCGTATCTACAATGCAGAAAATCAAGTCCCTCAAAGTGTTCTTCCTCGCGGCCCTGTTTGTCATGGGGCTGTCCAGCGTCGCTTTCGCGGGCGCGCAGGATTTCGTCCTGGTGAACAACACCGGTTTCCCGATCTACTATGTCAATGTCAGCCCGGCCAGCTCCGACAACTGGCAGAACGACATCCTCGGCAGCCAGGTTCTGCCGAACGGTTCTTATGTTCAGGTCATGTTCCCGACGAACGGCGTCCAGTACTGGGATCTGCAGGCGACCTTTGAGGACGGCAGCAGCCTTGCCTGGTTCAACATCGATCTGCTGAGCGTTGCGCAGGTCACGCTGAACGGCGACGGCACTGCTAACTTCCAGTAATTAAAGAGATTAACACTCTCCTTTCCTATTTCTTGGTCCCCGTCGATATGTACAGATCGGCGGGGACAATTTATAAGGAACCGCTGAACAAGTCCCGCCGCACCCTTGTCGGGTCTTTTTCCGTTATGCTGTGTCAGATGGCGTTCGACGTAGCGCTGCTACGCCTTCACGTCATCTTCCTTGCCTAACGAAAAAATCCCTCGACAAGGGCACGACTTGACTTATTCATCGGTTCCTTAGTCAGGAAAAATAAAATATTAAAAATCAAATATCAAGGAGGAATCATCGTGCAGAGATTTTACAAGACGTTTGCCCTCGCGGCACTGATGCTGGTCGCGATGATCGGCACCGCTTTCGCCGGTCCGCAGGATTTCAATCTGGTCAACAACACCGGCCGGCCGATTTATTATCTGAACGTCAGCCCGCATGAGGCGACGGAATGGATGCCGGATATTCTCGGCTCGAAGGTCCTGATGCCGGGCGAGGTCGCCCATGTGACGTTCGCGCCGACGCCCGGAAAGATGTGGGATCTGATGGCGGTGTTCGAGGACGAGAGCTCGATCATCTGGTACGATCTCGACCTGTTCGCCTACGGCCAGATCACGCTGAACGCCGACGCCACTGCGTATCTGGAGTAAATCTTATCAGAGATACAGGCATAAAAAAAGCTGCCCGGGCGGGCAGCTTTTTTTATGGCAGGAGTAATATACCAGCCATATTAAGTAGTATTAGAAGTAGAAGTTCAGTTCGGTGTAGAAGTTCTGGGCGTTTTTATCTTCGGAGGCATCGGGGCCGCCGACGGCCATACTCTTGCCGCGGAAATATTTGAAGGTCGTCATGAAGTTTTTCATCGGCACATAGTCCAATCCCAGCTCCCATCCCTTCTGCTGGGGGAACATTGCGTCGTAGGTCGGATAGATCACCGCCCAGTTGCCAAGCTTGCGGTACGCGATATACGCGCCCCAGGAGCCCTTGTCCTTTTCGTCGGCGCCCTTGTAGTCGAGTTCGACGAACCAGGCCTGTTTGGTATTCCAATTAAGATTCCCATTGACGTCCGCATAATTTTCGTCCACTGACGGATTCCATGCGTAAGCGCCCTTCAGCTTCAACGTGTCGGTAATCTTGGAGCCGAGGCCGACTTCCCAGATATTCAGGTCCTTATCCCCTTCGGCAAGGTAATCTGTAAAATATTCTTTATTCCGTAAATGATGGTATCCGACGCCCCAGGTGAATTTCGAGTCGCGGTCGTTGTAAATCTCGACAGCCTGATAGCTGCCCGTGTACCAAATATCATTGCCATTCTCGTCTCTCTCATACAGATCGTTTGCGCGGCCGACCGTCAGCGTGCCTTTGATCTCTTTGCCTACGGTAATTTGGCCGCCGGCAATGGGATCGTCGAGAATCATGCCGCCGTCGACGTTGGTGACATAGGGCAGCTTGCCGAGCAGTATCTGCAGGTTCTTATAGTCGCCCTGCGCCCAGATGCGGTCGACCTTAAAGCCGGATTCGTCGTCGCCGTTGCCGGGGGCATTCGACGCCGTATTCATGCTCGTCCTATAATCCAAACGCGCATGACCGGTCCAGTTCTTGTTGATGGTCATTTCCGGCTCAAGACGGAGACGGACATATTGCTCGTTATCATGCCCTTCGTCATTGTCCCTCTGATAGGTGGAATACACATAGGTCAGCGTGCCCCGCCATTTGACGTTGTCGACCTTCTTCTCGAGGGCGGAGACGCGGACGCCGAGGCTGTTCAGCTCGTCGGCGAACTCGGCGGCCAGCTTGTCGATCAAAGCCTTGTCCCCGCCGCCCTTCGCCATGGCGCGGGCAACCATCTGCGCCATCTCGTAGCGGGTGATCTCCTGATCGCCGCGATAGGTGCCGTCGCCGTAGCCCTCGATGACGCCGTCGGCGGCCAGCTGCGCGATCGCGTCATAGGCCCAATGGTCGGCAGGGACGTCCTCAAAGGGATTTGCCGCGGCGCACGCGGAGGAGGCCGCGCCTGCGAGCAGGGTCGCCGTCAGCGCGGAAACAAGAAGCTTTTTCATGCGAATTCCTCCCATATATAATATGAAGCGAAGTAAAGATTCGTATTGTTTGCTGTATCTATTATTTTAACGGATACGGGGCGAGTTTTCAACCGACAGCATAAAAAAACACTGCCCCAAGTCGGGACAGCGTTTTTTTATGCGTGCGGTTATTCGTTTTCCCTGTACCAGAACGGGCGCAGGAAGCGCAGCGCGCAATTCTCGCCCGGTTCGGGACCAGGGTCGCGGCGGCCTTTTTGCACGCGGAGCGTTTGCTCGCCGACCTGGATCTGGTAGTCGATGATCTCGCCGAGGAACGCTTTGCGGTTCACGACGCCGTGGAGACCTGTCGGGTCGTCGGCGGGGAGGAAGTCGATCTCGGAGGGGCGGCTGGCCCAGGAGACGACGCTTTCGCCCGCGAGATGCTCGGGCACCGTGACGCCCGCCGGCAGCGGAACGCCGCCCGGAAGCTGGGCGCTGCCGCCGTCCTGATTGACCGCGAGGAAGTTCGACAGGCCGATGAAGCTGAACACGAACTTGTTCGCCGGATTGTTGTAGATGTTCAGCGGCGTGTCGATCTGCTGGACGACGCCGAGCTTCATGACGAGGATCCGGTCGGACAGCGCCATGGCCTCGGACTGATCGTGGGTGACGTAGATGATCGAGAAGCCGTATTTCATCTGCAGGTCCTTGATCTCGAAGCGCATTTCCTCGCGGAGGTGCGGGTCGAGGGACGAAAGCGGCTCGTCGAGGAGCATCACGTCGGGATTGATGGCCAGGGCGCGGGCGAGGGCCACGCGCTGCTTGCCGCCGCCGGACAGATAGTCCGGGCTTTGGTCTTTCGCAGAGACGAGGTTCGTCGCTTTCAGCGCGTCCATCGTGCGCTGGTCGATCTCGCTTTCGGAGAGCTTGCGGATGCGCAGCGGGAACGCCACGTTCTCATAGACGGAAAGGTGGGGCCAGACGGCGAAGGCCTGGAACACCATGCCGAAGTTCCGCTTTTCCGGCGGCGTGTAATGGTTTTTCGCCGGCGAGGAAAAGAGCTGGTCGCCGACCCAGACGGCGCCTTCGGTCAAATCCTCGAAGCCCGCCACCATGCGCAGCGTCGTGGTCTTGCCGCAGCCGGAGGGGCCGAGCATCGAGAAGCATTCGCCCTTGCCGATCTCATAGTTCAGATTGTTGACGGCGGTGACGTCGCCGAACCGTTTCGTCACGCCGATCAGACGTACAAAGCCTGCCATCGTCACTCACTCTCCTTTTTCGTGAAATGGTTGATGACCGTCTGCCCGACGATGATGATGATCAGGGCGATGGCGGCCAGCGCGCAGGAGATGACGGTCTCGCCGTCTTCGTTCAGCGTGTAGATGGCGACGCCGATGGTGCGCGTGGTCGGCGCGTAGAGCATGATCGAGACGGTCAGCTCTCTGAGCGACGGCAGGAAGATCAGGAAGAAGGCCGCGAACATGCCCGGCTTGACCAGCGGCAGCACGATGTCTTTCAGGGACTGCCACATGGTCGCGCCGCAGGCGCGGGAGGCCTCGACCAGCGAGTCGTGAACCTGTTCGAGGGCCGCGCTGTTGGCTTTCAGCGAGAAGGCCATATAGCGGGCGATGTAGGCCACGAGGATGATCCAGACGGTGTTGTAGAGGTTGATTCCGAACTGTCCGCTCCATGCGAGGATAACGCCGAGGGCGATGACCGAGCCCGGGACCGAGAACGGCAGCATGCCGAGGAATTCGAGGATGCCTTTGCCCTTGACGTCCATCTTGACGATGACGTAGGAGATCATGACGCCGGCGAACATGGTGATGATCGCGGCGGTCAGGCCCAGCGTGACGCTGTTGAAGATCGCGTCTCTTGTAACATCGTATTCAAACAGGATGAACTTGAAGTTGTCCAGCGACAGGTTTTCCGGCGTGAAGGACAGGCCGTAGGTGGAAAGGCCGCCGACAAGGAAGATTACGACGGTGGGCAATACGATGGTGAACGCGATATAGGCGAAGCAGAAGAACATCAGCGGGTATTTCAGGCCGCGAAGCTTCAGCTCCATCGGGCGGAAGCTCTTGCCGCCGATGATCTGGTAGTGGCCGGAGCCGAGGATCTTGCGCTGCGCCCAGATGATGCAGGCCGCGCTGATGACCAGCACGGTGGCCAGCACGGTGCCGGTGCGGATTGACTCGAAGGAGCCGCCCGACTGGTGGATGCGCTCATAGATCAGCACCGGGATGTTGTAGATGCCGTTCTCGATACCGAGCACGGCGACCGTGCCGAAATGGGCCATCGAGTAAAGCATGATCAGAAGCGCGCCGGACAGGATCGAGGGCAGCACCAGCGGGATCGTGATCTTCCGCGTGATGGTGAAGAGCCCCGCGCCCGAGATGCGCGCCGATTCCTCCAGCGTCGGGTCCATGCGCTCCAGCGCGCCGCAGACCTGGATGAAGACGAAGGGGAACAGGTACATGACTTCGACGGCGGAAATGCCATAATAGCTGTAAAGATTGAATATCGGGCCGTCAAAGCCGAGATGGTCCATGAAGAAACGGTTGATGAAGCCGGCGTTCGGCGACAGCAGTATTTTCCACGCCATGGCGCCGATGAAGGACGGCAGCATGAACGGCACGAGGAACATGCTCTTCATGAACCGCTTGTGCGGCATATCGGTCCGCGTGACGAGCCACGCGAAGAAGGTGCCGACAATCGTGGAACCAATCGTGGACATGCCGGCGATGATCAGCGAGTTCATTAACGCCTTGAAGGTTTCCGGTTCCTTCAGGATGTCGATGGCGCCGGAGAAGTTGAAATGGTCCTCGACCCAGAACGCGTTGAACAGGATCAGGAGCACCGGGAACGCCACGACGATGACGAGGATGGCGATGGACAGGAACAGGATGACCTGCGCTACGCCGAAAGAGCTTTTCGTGTTCATTCCTCAAGCACCCCCTTCAGCGATTCCTTCTCGAACCAGTGCAGGCTCAAAAACGACAGTGAGCATTCGTCTCCGGCCTTGAACATCAAATCCTGCGCGATGGCGTGATGGGTTTCGATGCTCGTCCGAAGGTGCGTGCCGTCGATCTCGATCAGGTAGTCCATCATGGCGCCGAGGAAGTTCGCGCGGCGGATCACGCCGTGGAGCCCGTCGCCGCCGCGGGAGATCCTGACGTCCGACGGGCGGAAGGCCGCGACCCAGTCCGCAGCGTCGCCCGCGGGCGTTTCCCAGGGAATCGGCTGGCTGCCTTTTCCGACGAGGAACGCGCCGTTCTCTTTGCGCACGTCGATGAAATTCGCGATGCCCATGAAGTTGAACACGAAGGGGTTGACCGGCTTCTCGAAGATTTCCCAGGGCGTGCCGATCTGCTGGATCGCGCCTTCGGCGTTCATGATGGCCACGCGGTCGGAAATGGCGAGGCCGATTTCCTGGTCGTGGGTGACGTAGAGCACCGTGACGCCGAGCTGCCGCTGCAGTTCCTTAATCTCGAAGCGCATTTCCTCGCGCAGGTTCGCGTCCAGGTTTGAAAGCGGCTCGTCCAGGAGCAGCAGCGCCGGATCGACGACGAGGGCGCGGGCCAATGCGACGCGCTGCTGCTGGCCGCCGGAAAGCTCCGAGGGCAGGCGCTTATCGAGCCCCTTCATGCCGACGATGTCGATCATGCGCATGACGCGCTCGTTGATCTCGTCCTTCGGACGGTCGGCGATCTTCAAAGGATACGCCACATTCTCGAAAACGGTCATGTGCGGCCAGACGGCATAGTCCTGGAACACGACGCCGAGCCCGCGGTTTTCCGGCGGCACGGCAATCCGCGCCTCGGGGTCGTTCACCAGCGTATCGCCGATAAAAATCTTCCCCGCGTCGGCGGACTCGAATCCGGCGAGCAGCCGCAGAAGCACGGTCTTCCCACAGCCGGAAGGCCCGAGTAGGGTGAAGCACTCGCCCTTTTTGAGCGTGAGCGAAAGGTTCTGAAGCACCGGATGATTCGGATACCCTTTCGACACGTTCTCCACACGGATAATGTCCAAATTGCATCACTCCTTTTTGGATTGCAAAAGTATATATGAAAAAATCATGCCGCAGTTGCGTAATCCATAATGAAGATTTTGCTCGCGACTTTTTCCAGTCCGTCGAGAATCTCGTCAATTTTTTCCATCACTGACGACGAATAGACAATCTCGCCGCATTGCGCGCACTGGCGGCAGGGAACGTTTTCGATAATGACATAACAATGAGGAAGCTGCGCAAAATATGTGCCGGTAGCTTCGTGCATGGTACCGGACTTG
>JAGAZS010000285.1 GCA_017939945.1 Schwartzia sp. (in: firmicutes) | reverse complement strand
GGTCAGCACATGCCAGTGCCGCTGCATCCCAGTAGTCCATCCCCCCCGCTGCCTTTGCCAGCGTCTTCTCGTCCAGCTCAAAGTCCGCCAGCTCCGCCATGTACGCCTCGGCCTCGTCCTTCGTGATGTCGAAGCCCTCGGCCTTCGCCGCCGCCATCAGCTCCTCGGCGGTCCCGCAGGCCATCGCCTTTTCGATTTGCTCCTTCGTCAGTTTGTTTTCGTTGATCTTTGCCATAGTGGACGCCTCCTTAAAAAATCTCTTGGAGTTCCTCTATCTATATATAACAAATCAGCCGCCCAAAAATTGACACAGGGAAAAAATTTTAGATTGCCGTCCCGTCCATCGCCTCGCCCAAGCTATGGGCGGGGCGTTTTTCTTTTTGCGCGAATTTCAAAAGCGCCCGCGCCTCCGCCAGCGTGACGGTTTTGCCCTGAAAGACGTAGCGGCCCGTGTTCCAGAGGTGGCCCCACGCGCCCGCGCTGCCGTCGTCTTTTATGAGCGACAGGCCCGCGCTTTCGGCCTCTTTTTCGGTAATGTGCCATTGATGGCCGTCCGCCGTGTTCTCGATTTTCTCCATCGCGAATCACCCCCTGTCCCGCAGGTATCCCCAATAGAACGCCAGCTTTTCCCGCACCCAGTACCGCCAGCGGTACGGATGGGAGAGAAGATTCACATAAGGCACGCGGTACGCATAGGCGTCCAGCCCGAGGCGGCGGGCGGTGTCCACGCAGCGAAGCAGATGGAAGTCGTTGGACAGCACCATGCAGCGGCGGATGCCGTTCTTTTTCGCGTTCTCGAAAGTCAGCCGCGTGTTGAAGCCCTCGCCGTCCCGCAGGATATTTTCCGGCGGGACGCCCCGCGCCGTTAGATAGTCCGCCATATAGCGCGGCTCGGAGTAGTCGGTGCCCGGCCTTTCCGTGCCGGACAGGAAAAAACGAAGACGCGGGCAATCGGCATACAGCCGAAGCGCCGCGTCCAGCCTCTCGCCGATCTCGTAGGGCAAGATGTAGCCGCAGCCGGGAATCACCGCCCACTCGACGCCCTCCGGCGCGGTCGTTCGGAAGCGGCCGAAGCAGCGAAAAGGGATGCCCAAAAGAAAATCCACGGGCAGGCACACAAGATAGAAAACAATCGCCAAAAGGCTCATGATCCGGTTCACCACCGGCGTATCTAAAACATCCTCCCACGCATCCCCCCACGTATCCTCCCACGCCGTCAGGCGTTGTTTCCACGCCATGCGATTCTCCTTTCCGGTTGCTACCCCTCCGCGCAATATTCTTCCAGCGACAGCCCGCCTTCTTGAATCGCCCGCGCCGCTTCCTTCCCGACGCGAAGCACAGAAAAAAGAGGGGGAAAGCAGGCGGCAACGAGCTCGCTTTCCTCCCGCGCCGAAGCGCTGTCCAGCTCATTCACGCCTGTTTCCCCCTTAGGGAAACGCCGAATAAGTCCCTTCGGCCCATGCCGAGTCGTTTCCTTAATGGAAACGTACAAAAACAAAACCGCGAACGCTCCCCCGTCGGAAAACGGCAACACCTCCGCGGGCAGCGGTTCGT
>JAGAZS010000033.1 GCA_017939945.1 Schwartzia sp. (in: firmicutes) | reverse complement strand
TGCCCTCGAAATCCTCGGCGGGGAAGCTGCGGAGATTGATATGCTCGCGCTCGATCTTTTCCTGCAATTTCTTGAAGGTCACGTTGTAATGCACGAGCCCGCTGTTGTTCGAATCGCCGATCTCGTCGGCCTTCGCCACGCAGGGAGAGAGAAACGCCAGCTTTTCCGTCACGTTCATGTATTTCCGCAAGTAAACCGCCAGGCACATCATCGGGCTGTGGATCGGCGAAAGATAAGGCAGGATATCCGGAATGTACCGCTCGCAGTAATTGATGATGGCCGGACAGGGCTGCGCCACGACGGACTCCAGCCGGTATTTCTCGATGGCCCGGAGATACGCCCAAGTGGTGATATCCGCGCCCATGGACACGTCGTAGATATGCTTGACGCCTTTGGATTTCAGCCATCCGAAAAGATGCTCCGCGTCCTCGAAATTGACCTGCGCCGCCGGAGCCGCAATCACGGAAATGGACTGGCCTGCCGCTAAATCGTGGAAAAACACATCCGTGTCGTCTTCGTAATCGCGGGCGCCGTGGTCGCAGATGCCAAGGCACGCGCCGCAATGAATGCAATACTGGTCGTCCACCCGCACCTTCCGCTTTCCGTCCGCAGAGAGATACGCTTCATTGGCGCAGTCCACGGGACACGCTTCAATACATTTGTTGCAGCCGGTGCATTTGTCTTCATAAGTAAAAACCCTGCCCATACAATGATCCCCTTTTTGTCGCCATGCGACCGCCGCACCCCCGCACATCGAGCCTGCGGGATGCGGCGGCTGCAAACCGGATAGATTGTTTTTCCAGATTATTCCATTTCCTGACGGATCGCGAAGAACGACTGCGGATGACCGCAGACCGGACATTCCTGCGGAGCCTCGACGGACTCGGCGATGAAGCCGCAGTTCGCGCACATCCAGAGCTTCTTCTCGCCGCGCTTGAAGAGCTTCTCGTTCTCGACGTTGGCCAGCATCAGGCGGTACTGTTTCTCATGACGCTTCTCGATCTCGGCGACGCGCTCAAACAGGTACGCGATCTGCTCGAAGCCTTCCTCCTTCGCCTTCCTCGCGAATTCGGGATACATGCTGGTCCATTCCTCGTTCTCGCCTTCCGCCGCCATTTTCAAATGCTCGGACGTCGGTTTTGTCAGGCCGCCGAGGAGCCAGAACCAAATTTTCGCGTGGGCGCGCTCCTGCGCCGCCGTCTCGTCCAGCACGTCGGCAATCTGCCGCGACATTTTCGGATCCTTTTCCGCCTGGCGGGCAAAGAACGTGTACTTGACGTGCGCCTGCGATTCCCCGGCGAAAGCCGCCGCGAGATTCTTCTCCGTCTCCGTGCCTTTCAGCCGCTTCATTTCCTCCAGTGCCTTGTTCTCGTCCATCTCATTTTCCCCCTTATATTAGATTTGGTATGATATATTTCGCCACGAAGGGCGCGGATTCCTTCCGACCTTTAATTTTTTTGCGTCAACGAAAAGCCCGCCCACGAATCGAGGAACAGCTGTCTCATGCCGTTCGGCCGGATCTTCGCCTCGCGAAGCGCCTGCACCGGATGCCAACGAACGGCAACGTTGAATCGCTCGCCGTTGTCCGGCCCGTAGCCAGCGGCGAATTTCGCGGAAAACTCCGAAAAAGCGCTTCGGTCCAATTCCATTCCCTGCCGTGTCTCGGCATGGTCGAATACAGCCTCTGGCGTGGCCTGTTCAGAGTATATCCCGTAGTTCCCGAACTCCGAAGCAATCGTTTGTATCTGCAAAACACCTTTTTGAAGGGAAACACTTTGAAGCGAGACGCGATATCCGGCGTCGCCGACACGGGTCAGCGTGGCGGCATGGTAATAAGTGACGCCGCGCTGCGTGTCGCGGCGGGCGCTCTCCGGATATCGCAGGTTCGGCTCAATCTCGTCGTCCGTAAAGACGACGGCAATGGGATCGAGCCGTTTCCCGTTGTTGCTGACCTCGTACGCGTAAAGCTTTCTCGTCACGGGGACGGAGGCGATATGCTCCCACGCCGTTTGCTCGTTCTCATTGCGCGGCTCCGCCGTTTCCGGCACGCCATTTCTCATTTCCTGCAAAAAGAGAAGCTCCAGCCGCCCGTTCCCGTCCAGGTCCGTGACCGCGAACTCGCCGTCCTCGCGCATCCGCATTTCCAGATCGTCGCCGTGGGTGATCGGCTGATTCAAAATGACGTCGATCTGCTCCTCCGGCATAGCCGCCTCCGCGCCGCCAAAAAAGCAGACAGCAGTAACCAAAGCGCCCGCCAGAACCTTCCCGCATTTCATCATGGCATCCTCCCATCGTGCAATTATATGAACAAGATATACTTCGCCATGCAGCGAAAAATTCCTGCATGACAAAACGCGCCTTGCTGAAAAAAACACGGCAAGGCGCTTGTTCATCATGTATTTTTTTCCCCCGCTTTCATCTTGCAAATCATCTGCGTCATCGTGCCCATCGGGCAGTAGACGCACCACGATCGGGGCTTGTAGGCCAGCATGGTCAGGATTCCGAGAATCGCCGAGGTCAGCATCATGCTGTAAAAACCGAAGGCAAACTGCGCGACCCACGGCTCGACGCCGCCCGCGTAGGCAAAGCTCCACGGCACGGGAATGGACCAGAAAAACGTGACCGTCTCGCGAAGCTCCGTCGCGCCTG
>JAGAZS010000284.1 GCA_017939945.1 Schwartzia sp. (in: firmicutes) | reverse complement strand
CCGGAGAAGAAGAAAGTGGTGGGCGGCTTGATGCTGTCTGCCGGTCTGACTTCATTTTTAACGGGTATAACGGAGCCTATTGAATTCTCTTTCTTGTTTGTGGCGCCGGCGCTTTATGTCCTGCACGCCTTTTTTGACGGCTGCGCGTTTATGCTTGCCCATATCCTGGAAATCACGGTCGGACAGACTTTTTCGGGCGGCTGCATTGATCTTGTGTTGTTTGGAGTTTTGCAGGGGGCGGATAAGACAAATTGGATTTATATTCCCATGGTGGGCGTTCCCTGGTTCTTTTTATACTACTTCTCGTTCAAGTATCTAATTTTGAAATATGACTTCAAGACGCTTGGCCGCGAAGACGATGAAGAAACAACAGAGATTGCAGAAGGCTCGAAACGTGCGGACTTGATTATTCGCGGTTTGGGCGGCAAAGAAAATATCGCGGAGCTTGACTGCTGCATGACTCGCCTGCGTGTAACCGTGCAAGACGGCAGCAAGGTAAGCGAACGCCTGCTGAAGGAAAGCGGCTGCCGCGCAGTTTTGCAAAGAGGCGCAGGTGTGCAGGTGGTTTACGGCCCGCAGGTAACGGTTATTAAAAATGAATTGGAAGAGATATTGAACTTCCAATTACGCTAATCAATCGTTGACTTTGTCTTCAAAAGAAATTCTCCTCGTATAATTATTTTGCGCGTTTTGGCGGCAGCGCCGCCGCTTCGTCGAAGACAAGGCTCGCGGTACCGTCTTTGTTTGCCTTCATCGTCGCCTGGATGCCGAAAGGCAGGAACGCGTTGTCCGAAACATGCCCCGCGGGCACGCCTTTGATGACGGGTTTCCCCACGAGCTGCGCGTAATAGTCGATAACCTCCGCCGTCGTGGGATCGCCCGGGTCCAGATCGTCGTCGCCGCCCGTGAACGCCCCGAATAAAATGCCGTTCACCCGATGGAGCAGTCCGGACTGCCAAAGTTGATAGAGCGCCCGATCAAGCTGGTAAGACGGCACATCCACGTCCTCCAAAAAGAGCAGAGCGCCGTCGCCTTTCAGTTCATACGGCGTCCCCATCAAAGAAAGCACGATGCTGAGATTGCCCCCCATCACGACGCCTTCCGCCTCACCGGAGACGACGGCCTTCATCGGGGCTCCCTTCGGTGTCGGAAGCGCGCCCAGCGGCTCGTCGGCCGCAATCCCTCTGAAAAATTCCCGCTCTGTGTACGCGGTCAGATTGCTGCTGGCCAGCGAGCCGAGCATCGGCCCGTGCACGGTGACGATCCCGCTTTTCTCCCCTAGGGCGGCATGCAGCGCGGTGATATCGCTGAACCCGATCAAAAGCTTCGGATGGCGAGCAATCTCCTTATAATCGAGCTTGTCCAGAACGCGCGCCGAACCGTAACCGCCCCGCAAGCAAAGAATCGCCTTCACCTCGTCGTCCGCGAAAAAGCGGTTGAGATCCGACGCCCTCGCCGAATCCGTCCCCGCGGAAAAGCCGTTGGCAGCCGTGCAGGACGGCGCGAGCTTTACACGGTAGCCGCGCTTTTTCAAAAGCCGAACGCCCTCTTCCCATTCCTCACGCTCCAGCCAGGAAGCGGGCGCTACGACGCCGATGCAGTCCCCCGGACGAAGCGCGCTGCCGCGGGCGCGCGTCTCGGAATGCCGCACTGACTGTCGGGCCGTCGCCCGCGCCTCCACGACGCCCGTTTCCGTCGTTGCCCCGCAAAAAAAAGAAAACGCCGCCACAAAAGCAGCAAGCGTTGCCATCCTTTTCATCTCGCATCTCTCCTGTCCTGTTCTCTATGACCAACCTTGATAAAAATAGCACAGGCAACGAAAAAACACAAGGTTTCTACGCAACTTCCCACCGGAAAAACCGTTGCAACTGCCTGAAAAATATGATTGGAAACAGGAAAAATTGGAAACTTGAAAACAAAATAGAACCTGTTCCCGGTATAATAGAATCAGCCAAATCCCCAAATACCAAGAGAGATGCTGACTCTGCCGGTGGGCGTATTTCTTTACAATACATGTGATATCATCATGGAGATGGTAAATCACGCGTGATTTTTGTGGACGCGATACCCGCTTCGTGGTAAGCTAAACAGAGACAGCAGCACACGATATAGCGCATGGATGCGGAAAGATGGGAGGCTTGATTATGAAAAAAACATTTTTAGCAATCTGCCTTTTCGGGGCGCTTTCGATATGCGCGTCGCCCGCGTCCGGCATGATGCTTTCGTCGGAAACGGCGTCCGAAGCAAACGACCATCATGTCCGTGTGATTCCTTATCCCGCCGGAATGGACACTACGGCGGAGGGAGCGTCCTCCGCGCCCAAAGAGATCAATCATTCGGCGTCGCGATACTTTGTCTGCCCGGATTTTTATGAGTTAGGTTCGTCGCCGGACAGGGTGATGCTCTTCCATTATCCTACGTACCAACAGACAAAGGAATACACATGCGGTCCGGCGGCGGCGCTTACCGTCCTCTATTATTACGGGAACCGCGATTTTGATGAGATGAGCCTTGCGACAGAGATGAAAACGAAGGGGTATCCCATCGGCACAAATCCCGCGAACATGGTGAAGTTTTTTGAACGGCTTGGCTGGACGGTGGAAAGCAGCTTGACAAGCCCCGCTTTCGGGACGTACGAGGATTTTCAAAAATTCGTCGAGAACCGTCTGCGCCGGGGGATTCCCGTCATGGTGGAAAACGTGGAATGGGGAGGCCATTGGCGTGTCATTATCGGCTATGATACGATTGGGACGGAATCGTCCCTCGACGATACGCTGATCATGATGGATCCCTACGATGTCTCGGATCACTCGCAGGACGGCTATGTTGTAAACAACGCCCAGCGGTTCTTTGCGATGTGGTTCGACCACTCCATGCTGCCGAAGGATCAACGGAAACAACCGTGGATCATCGCGTATCCGAAAAGGTAAGGAATCCAATTCTCATCAGGGATAACGGGCGCCTTGAGGAAGCACCGAATATGTTTCTCCGCGAATTAGTCCAGCGGACTGTTTGACGGAGGGATTTGTTCGGTGCTTCCTCAATGGCCGGAGCCATATATTGTTTGACAGGGATTGATTATGGAAGCTAAGAATAACGATATAAAATACAAAAGAACGGGATTTGTCCTGAACAAGAAATACATGCACTTCATGATTCCCGCGATGCTGTCCGCTGTGGGGATTTCACTGAGCGAATTTGCGGACAGCATG
>JAGAZS010000283.1 GCA_017939945.1 Schwartzia sp. (in: firmicutes) | reverse complement strand
TGATTTCCCCCACCGCGATTCCCTCCCGCGAATTTGAAAAATACAAGCATCATATGGCATATTACAAAAACATTCTAAAGGAGGGCCTCCGGATTGAATGACCTGGCTTCCTATCGTCTGGACGCTGCGAATGAACGACTGGCTACCGCGAAGGACAATATCGACGACGGACATTACAAGGACTCCATTAATCGCTCATATTACGCAATGTTCACAGCCATTCGAGCCTTGCTGGCAGAACGGGACGTTGATTTCTCAAAGCACTCGGCTGTCATCAGCTACTTTCAAAGAGAATATATCAAAACCTCCATTTTTCCAAAAGAGTACTCCAAATATTTGCAATCAGCTTTCCAAATACGGAATGACTGCGACTACGCAGATTTTTTCGTCGCATCAAAAACGGACGCGGAAGATCAATATACGCACGCTCAGAAAATGATCGAAGCGGTACGCAAATATTTACAATCAGAACCGGACATGAAAAGAAAGGTGTGAATCCTATGGAAAACAATCTTTTCCTTTGCTACCCGAAATGCGCGACCTGCAAAAAAGCGCAGAAATGGCTGAATGATAACAAAATCGAAATCGCGGCGCGCGACATCGCGAAAGAAAACCCCACCGAGGAAGAACTCCGTAAATGGCACGAGGCCAGCGGCCTGCCGTTGAAAAAATTCTTCAACACCAGCGGCAAGAAATACAAGGAACAACATCTGAAAGACAAACTGCCCGGCATGAGCGAAGACGAACAGTACAAGCTGCTCGCCACCGATGGGCTTCTGGTCAAGCGCCCGATTCTCGTTGCCGAAAGCGGCGCCGTCCTCGTCGGCTTCAAGGAAGCCGACTGGCAAAAGCATTTCGGCATTGCCGGACGGGAAATAGCGCCGAAAGTAGAACCGAAACCGAAAAAAACAACCGAAACAAAAGCCCCGCAGGCAAAAGTTTCCGTGCGCGCTTTCCAGATGAAGATCACGCTCCGGGGCATGAAACCGACCGTCTGGCGCCGCTTCTTCGTGCCGGAGGACATGACCTTCCAAACTTTGGCGGACGTCCTGATTACCGTCATGGGCTGGAGCGGCAGTCACCTGTCCGCCTTCGAGATGCCGAAAAGCGGGCTGAACATCATGGCCAATCCATGGTCCGACAATGAGGACCAATTCGGCGACCGCAACGGAAAAAAAGTCAAGCTGTCCGAACTTCTCCCCGCCGAGAAAAAATTCATCTTCGTCTACGACATGGGCGATAACTGGGAGCACGAGGTCGTCATCGAGGACGTAAGAGAAAACTATCCCGCCCTTTACCCCGCCGTCCTGGCCTACGAAGGCAACTGCCCCCCCGACGACTGCGGCGGCGTCTGGAACTACATGGATATGCTGGAGGACGACGACGAAGACGCAAAAGAATGGCTGGAGGAATGTTCCACAGTTTACAATATGGAAGAAACCAACGCCGAGCTGCGGGCCTTCAAAGCCGGAAGCAAAAAATAAGAAAACAAAGACACGCTTCATCGAGATGCATTCGGTGAAGCGTGTTTTTTCTGCCTTTTTCGTATTTATATTCTTTTATTTTTTATAAAATAATCAAAACACATATTAAATTCTATAATATTATTGTTTCAATAATATTATTAAAATATATTTACGCCAACACTTTCGCCATGCGGATATACTCCGGGTCGAGCTGCTTTTTCTTGGTTACGG
This sequence comes from Schwartzia sp. (in: firmicutes), assembly GCA_017939945.1. Taxonomy (GTDB): domain Bacteria; phylum Bacillota; class Negativicutes; order Selenomonadales; family Selenomonadaceae; genus RUG12372. Next base: position 3,652 of record JAGAZS010000283.1, on the reverse strand, counting down.
CGTCATAGAGATTGACATTGATAATGCGGCCGTGCTTGATTCCATAGACCACATTGGAAACGCCGGAAATGAGTGCCAGCGTCGCTTTTTCTCCGAGTGCGCTTGCATAGACGCGATCCAAGACCGTCGGCGAACCGCCGCGTTGGATATGCCCCAGCACCGAAGCCCTCGTATCAATGCCCGTCTTCTCTTCCAGGCTTTTTCCAATCTCGATGGCGCTGCCCGCGCCCTCTGCCACGACAATCAGCACGTAACGCTTTTGGTTTTCGTCGTACATAGCGCGGATTTCCGTCGCAATCTGGTCGAGGTCAAAGGAATCTTCCGGCACAAGGATATATTCCGCGCCGCCGGACATGCCCGTAATCAGAGCCAGCCAACCGGAATGCCTGCCCATGACCTCAAGGATTGCGATGCGCCGATGGGCCGAGGCCGTATCCCGCAGTTTGTTGATGGCGTCAATGATGGTGTTCGACGCCGTATCGGAGCCGATGGTATAGTCCATGCCCCAGATATCGTTGTCGATAGTTCCCGGCAGGCCCACGACAGAGATATTCTGCTCATCCGCGAGGAGCTGCGCCCCCCGCAGGCTGCCGTCGCCGCCAATGACAACGACGCCTTCGATTCCACGCTCCCGAAGATTTTCCGCCGCTTTCGCACGACCCTCCGGCGTGGTGAATTCCTTCGACCGCGCCGTGCCGAGAATCGTGCCGCCGCGCTGGATGATGTCGCTGACACTTCGCCGATTCATCTCGACCATGTCATTTTCCAGAAGACCCCTGTATCCGTTGTAAATGCCGAAAACTTTCGCCCCGTTCTGGACCGCCGTCCGTACCACGGCTCTCGTCGCCGCGTTCATGCCGGGACTGTCCCCGCCCGAAGTCATCACCGCAATCGTTTTTCGCATACGTCTTCCCCCTAACGTAAAAACTTATGATAAATTATTTCGGGAAATCTCCGAAAAATCCTGCCCATGCAAAAATTTTTGCCGCAAATTGACGAAAGCAAAGCGCACGATATATAATGGAGAAAATATCCGACAAACAAAGGAGAGTCACTATGAATGAACTTGCACTGAAATACGGCTGCAACCCGAACCAGAAGCCTGCCCGCGTTTATATGGAGAGCGGGGAGCTTCCTTTCAAGGTCTTGAACGGTAAGCCCGGATATATCAATCTGCTTGACGCGCTGAACAGTTGGCAGCTTGTCACCGAATTAAAAGAAGCTACAGGCCTTCCCGCCGCCGCTTCCTTCAAGCATGTCAGCCCCGCCGGAGCCGCCGTTGCCGTGCCTCTTTCTTCTATACTTGAAAAGGTTTATTTCGTCGAGGGCATTGAGCTTTCGCCGATTGCCACCGCTTATATCCGCGCACGGGGCGCCGACCGGATGTCGTCTTACGGCGACTTTGTGGCGTTGTCCGACGAGTGCGACGAGCAGACCGCTTCCTTCCTGAAGCGCGAGGTTTCTGACGGCATCATTGCTCCGTCTTATACCGACGAGGCACTTGCCATTTTGAAGGAAAAGCGCAAGGGAACCTATCTCGTTTTGCAAATGGATACCAACTACCAACCCGCACCGATCGAGAAAAAGCAGGTCTTCGGCGTATGGTTCGAGCAGCAGCGGAACGACGTCAAAATCACTGCCGACTGCCTGACCGACATCCCGACGAAAGCGAAGGAAATCCCCGAGGACGCGCGCCGCGATCTTTTGCTTGCTTTGATTACATTGAAATACACGCAGTCGAACTCCGTCTGCTACGCGAAGGACGGGCAGGCCATCGGCATCGGCGCGGGCCAGCAGTCCCGCGTCCACTGCACGCGTTTGGCCGGAAACAAGGCGGACAACTGGTTCCTGCGCCAATGCCCCGCCGTGCTGAATCTTCCGTTCCGCGAGGACGTAAAGCGGCCGGATAGGGACAACGCGATCGACGTCTATGTGACCGGCGAGGGAATCGATGAGCTTACCAAGGAATGGCCCCGTCTTTTCACCGCCCTTCCTCCGTTCCTTTCGTCGGAACAAAAATCCACATGGCTGAAAAAAATGAAAGGCGTCGCTCTTGCCTCCGACGCATTCTTCCCGTTTGGCGACAATATCGAGCGCGCCGCAATGAGCGGAGTATCTTATATCGCCCAGTCCGGCGGTTCAATCCGCGACGACAACGTGATCGAGACCTGCGACAAATACGGGATAACAATGGCCATGACGCACATCCGGCTTTTCCATCATTAATACTAAAAATGATTTCCAAATGTTTCACGTAAAACAAAGAAAAAAAGCACGTTGTCGATAAAAGTGATGACAACGTGCTTTTCTATTCGTTTCCGATACGAATATCCAAAACAAAAATATGGCGTTATAATTTTTTATTGCTCCACGACGCCATCCGTTTGTGTGTATTCCTCCAAGGAATTTTCCTTGGTCTGGATGCAGACGTAGCTGATGCCCTCGTCCGCAGCGGCGAAGAATTGGCGGCGTGCTTTCGGGGAAATCCGCAGCCAGTCCCCGGCTGCCAGTTCCGTTGTCTCGCCGTCAATTACGGCCTTGCCGCGTCCGGCAGTAATGAAGTAAATTTCCTCGTTTTTCTTGTGATAATGCACGAAAGGTACATTGGCGCCTGCCGGAAGGTGATTCACACTGACTTCCGCGCCTGTCAGGTGGAGCTTGTCATGCAGTTCCGTTCTTGCCTCGTTGCCTACGCTGACCTTGTCGAAATTTTTCATGTTCCATTCCTCCATAACATTTTATTGCTGTAATGATTTTGATTACAATGAAATCCTATCACGCAAAAGATGTAATGTCAATAGGTACAACAAAATTTTTTATTTTATTTCCAGCACTTTTCGGTAAATCTCCATATCCTCATCATTGAAAACATTAAACACGACCGTCATTGCATTGTCGTGGCATGTCAGCCAATCCGATACGGTTTTGACGGCAATATGCGCCGCCTGTTCTCTCGGGAAATGAAATTCTCCCGTGGAGATGCAGCAGAAGGCAAGGCTTTGAAGCTGATGCCTTGCCGCAAGTTCCAAGCAGGAACGGTAACAACCGGACAAAAGTGCAGTTTCTTTCGCGGTGGGGCTTTTTCCGGCGGAGATGATAGGGCCTACAGTGTGAAGGACATAGCGGCTGGGGAGGTTGAAGGCCGGAGTGATTTTGGCTTTGCCAGCGGGCTCCTCATGGCCTTGCTCTTTCATCAAACGGTCGCAAGCGTTCCGAAGCTGCACTCCCGCCGCCGAGTGGATGGCGTTGTCGATGCAGGCATGGCAGGGCACGAAACAACCCAAGAGAGCGCTGTTGGCAGCGTTGACAATGCCGTCTGCCTCCAAGCGGGTGATGTCCCCCTGCCAGAGAATCATCTTGTTTACAGGAATTTCGTGAGACGTGGAGCTGCCGCTCGATGCATCGGCAACCGTGGGAAGATTGGAGACAGAAACAATTCCCTTTTCCGTCGCTTCCTCCTGAAGCAGAATGTCCTGCTCCGAGAGGAAATCCTGCGAAATCTCCCCGGCAGGGCGCACGTTCATCAGCGAACGGAGAAGACGCCTTTGGGCGTGGACGGTTTTTGGGAATGTATCCGACTCTTTCCGGTAACGGGGCATTTCGTTCAGCAAGATTTCATTCAGGAAAAGCAGTCGCTCCAAGCGTGTCATAT
>JAGAZS010000282.1 GCA_017939945.1 Schwartzia sp. (in: firmicutes) | reverse complement strand
GTCCCGCCTCCCTCGCGAGGCGTTATCGTCATTTTTCCTCCGCACATCATGGAGAGCCGCTGTCTTATGTTCGCCAGCGCGATATGCGGCTCGCCGCTCTCCTTCTCATTGGACGCGTAGCCTTGGCCGTCGTCTTCCACGACGATTTCGCTGCCGTTCTCCGTCGCACGGGTGCGAATGGAGATACGGAGCGGCGCGTTTTCCGGATCCATGCCGTGCTTGACGGCGTTTTCCACGATGGGCTGGAGCGTCAGCGGCGGCACGCGGAATTCTTTGTGCGGGGTGTCGTAGTCCACCACAAGACCGTCCTCGAACTGGACTTGCTCCACGGCGAGATAGGCGCGGGTGTGCTCCAGCTCGTCGGAAAAGGGAACGGTGTCTTCGCTGGCAATGGCGGTGAAGTTTTTGCGGAGGTAGGCGGTGAAATCCATCGTGACCTGCTGGGCCTTTTTTGGGTCTTTCGCGCAAAGGTAGTAGATGCTCATCATGGCGTTGTAGATGAAGTGGGGCCGCATTTCCAATACCATGATGCTGGCGCGCTGATGGGCGATTTCCCGCTGCTGGCGCATATACCGGTCGATCTGGTCGTACAGGATGATGACGAACATGGCAAGCGTGGACACAACAACGCCGATGAAGAGAATAAACGGGACGAAGAAAAAGGTATGGGCGAAGAGGGCAACCGTCTGCGGGACGAGATGGACGAGGAACGCTTTGTAATATTTCGGGGAAAGGCTCTTTCGCCGTCGGATGGCGGCGGACAGATTGAGCAGCATGAGTGTAATCATGGGAGCCATCAGCAGGGGATGATAAGGGCCGCGACAAAACATATTATCAGGCGTAACGTAGTACAGGAAGGTCGTGCATTGAGCGACGCACAGCAGGAGGAAGAAAAAGCCCCAAATGGCGAGGGCGGTGCGGAAAAGTCCGCTGGTTTTCCATGGTTCCCCGGCGGCGTGCAACAGGTACGCCGTGAATATGGGCATCGGCAACGGGATGAGGAGATACTCAAAATAGAGACCGATTCTGTCCGCCGTTGCCATGCTTGGGTCTTCCCACACCAAGTTCACAAAGAGCGCGGACACCATGCACAGCATCACCGCCGCAAACAGGCTCATGAAGAAGCGACGGTTCCATCGCTCCGTGCCGGGCAGGATGGCGGCGATGGAGAACCCCACCGCAGTCAAGGCCAGCATAGCGCCGATCAAACTGAAACTGAGCCGATTCAGCCAGTCATTCATTCGAGCCCCTCCCCGAAAACGGATACCGAAGGTTTTTGAGCTGCGCCCGGACGGTCTCCGGCGTAATCGGCTTCAGGAGGAAGCCGCTGGCCCCGGTGCCCCACGCGTCGAAGGAATACTCGACGTGCGCGGTCAGGTACACCACGTTGGTGCGCGGATTGACGGAAAGCAATGTACGGCAAAGGTCAAGCCCGTTCGTCGCTCCCATCTCGATATCGAGAAAGGCGAGCGCAATCCGGTTTGCCCTCGCGTATTCGACGGCCTCCGACGGGCGGGCAAAGCCCGTGATGGTGGCGTTCGGCATCGCCTCTTCCAAAATGGGCAAGGCGCCGGAGAGGAATATTTTTCGGTCGTCCACCATGATGACGTTCGGGGCGTCGTCGCTTTCCGTCGCCGCCGAAAGCAGCGTATTGACGTCGATGCCGAGGCACTGGGAGAGCC
>JAGAZS010000281.1 GCA_017939945.1 Schwartzia sp. (in: firmicutes) | reverse complement strand
TATACGAAGCCATCGTGGAAACGCGGGGCGCAATCAAAACGGCATGGAAGACATGGAAACGATTAGGAAAATGAGCAAGCTGCTGACCAAGGAAGAAGCGGATAATCTTGCCGCCGTCGTACACAGCCAGAAAGCAGGGGCTTACGCGTGAGCCGAATCTATAACCTCGACACGAATGTCATGATTGAGTTGCTGCGTGAAAATGAACAGGCAATTCAATTCTTGGATGATTTAGTGCGCCCTGAAGACAGGATTGCTGTTTCTTCGATTGTGTATTACGAGGTGATGCGTGGGTTCCGAATCTCAAACGCGTCGGGGCGAGCGCGCCAATTTCAGGCGTTATACGATAAGATTCTGCATTTGCCGTTGGATGATGAAGCGATTCAATACGCCATCGAGATTTATGATTCTTTGCATAAAGGGCATACGATAGAAGACGCGGACGTATTCATAGCCGCGATTTCGATGGCGAACGGCTGTACCTTGGTTACGGATAATGCAAAGCATTTTGCGCGTATACACGGGTTGCATATACTTGGCTGGAGAAATATTCAGTAAAAGCGTGGGGGATTTTTATGCTTCGAGAAGTATCACGCATTCTTGCCCAGCTCAAGGGCGAGCGATTCATGGGCGGTTTGATTGCGAAGGCTGTCTGGCGACAGGGCGGCGAGATGAAGGAGCCGGAGGGGCTCACGGTGCTGCGGGACCGGAAGGAGACGGTGATCGCCTGCGGGCGCATCGGCGATACTTCTTTGACTTTGACGATGCTTTTGGGGCGGTTCGATCCGAAGGATCTGGAAAAGGAGATCGAGGCCGCGCGTGCGGAGGCGGCGAAGGAGACGCCGGAGACGGGCGGCAAGCCGTGGCATACGTTCACGCCAAATGAAGTCGCCGAGTTCGTTCACGCGGTGAACGACGTCAATACGATCCATCAGGGGGAGCAGCCGGTGGTGCCGGGGCTGCTGATCCTGGAGCAGCTCCTTCGGACGCCGGAATACGAGGGCGCGAAGAACCTGACGCTGAAATTCATCCGCCCCGCGTTTTCGGGCGAGGCGCTGACGATCGCGGCGGGAGAAAAAGGGAAGTTCACGGTGCGGGGCGAGGCCGCGCTGGTGGAAGGAAGCGTGAAATAGGGGAGGGCAAATGAAAAACGGCGATGCGTTAAGATTGCATCGCCGTTTTTCGTTATTCGTTTTATTTCGGGTTCTTGCGGGCTTTTCGCTTTCTGGCTTTGGCGGCTTTCGCCTTCATGCGGCCTTCCTCTTTTTTGCTGGTCGCTTCGTTTTGCTTCTGCTTCGCGTATTCGACGCCCATGCCGGTAATCTTGTGGCGGACGGTCATCATCGGGTGATGGAGCAGCATTCCCTTTCGCGAGCCGTCCATGATTTCCATGAAGGTCTTGTTTGCCGCCTCGCCGAAGCATTGCTCGTCGCAGTGGTCGCAGAGCGGCTTCGTGATTCCGTATTTGCATTTCCCGATTTTCAGCAGGACGTTGGTCAGCAGCGCCGTGCATTTCGGGCAGAGCTTTCCGTCCTTCGTGTCGTGGTTCGCGTTGCAGTAGACGGCGAAGGACGCCTTGATGTTTTCTTTTTCCTTCAGGCGGTTTTCCTTCAGTCCTTCCGACGGATCCTTCTTTTTCCGGAAGCGTTCGGGCAGGAATTTTTGTATTTTGTCCATGAATCCCATGTGTCAATCTCCTTTTTATTTCCGTAGATTCAGTTCTTATTAGTATAATCTGCGGCGCGGGGAAAAGCAAGCAAATTTTCGCGAATTGCAAAGCGGGGGAAAATACGGTAAAATAAGACATAATATTTGTTAAATTGAAATGAAACGCAGGAAAGGCGGGGCGTTTTTCATGGATACCAACAGGAAGGGACTGCTTTTCAAGTTCGCGGTCATTTTTACGTTTTTCACTTTTCTTGCGGTAGTCTTGGGCGGCCTTGCCACTTATTACAGCCAGATGGAGTCTTACCGGCGGCAGTGCGAGATGGATATCCGTGAGATCGGCGAGTATTTGGAACGGCTGATCCTGCAGGACAAGAAAAATTTCGCGATTTACCAGAAGTATTATATGGAGCATTTCGCTGAGGTAGATATCCCGTTTGACTTCGACAATTATCGGGCGGCGCAGGCGGAGTACGAGAAGCTGTTCGCGATGCACCATCCGGGGAAAACCTTCGGCGTGGACATCGAGTTCGACGCTATGGACGAGGAGGTCAAGAAGGCGTGGTTCATTTATTACCATGAGTATTGGCTGCTGACCTTCGAGGAGGCGCGGGCGGCGTTCCATATCCCGTACACCTATTACCTGGTGCCGAAGGAAGACATTTATTATATGGTCTATATGATTGACGGCGAGCGCACCGCGAAGAAGGACAGCAACGGAAAAATCCTCTATCTCGGCGACGAGTACCTCGATCCGCTGGAAAAATATCCGGTGCAATGGGAAGCGTGGTTCACGGGCAAGAAGCTCGACAAGTCCCAGGTCTGGGACAATGAATGGGGGCACACGTACGCTTACTATACGCCGCTGATTATCAACGGAAAGAAGCTGGGCCTGATCGGCACGGAAATCGAGGTCAAGACGGTCAACGAGGGCATCCTGGACAATACGATCAAGCAGGTCGCGGGCGTCAGCGTTATCGTGATTTTCTGCGTGCTCGGCATGCTTTGGTTCATCAACCGTCATTATATCTCGAAGATCGTGCGGCTCGGCGAGAATATCCAGATTTACGCGGCGGAGAAGGACGCGTCGATTGCCGGCGTCATCGAGAAGGACGCGACGGGCGGGGACGAGCTGTCTGCGCTTTCGATGCAGGCGGCGGCGATGATCCTCGAGCTGGAAAATTACATGAAGAGTCTCGTGGAAACGACGAAGAAGCTCGGCGAGGCGCGGGAAAAGGTTGACGCGATGAACGAGCTGGCGAACCGGGACGCGCTGACGGGCATCCGAAACAAGATGGCTTACGACAAGGAAATCCGACGCGTCGAGGGAGATCTGCAAAACGACAGCGAAAAGAAATTCGGCATCGCGATGGTCGACCTGAATTTCCTGAAGAAAATCAACGATACCTATGGGCATGAGCAGGGCAATATCGCCATCAAGAAGCTTTGCCGACTGGTCTGCGTGATTTTCGCCCATTCGCCGGTATTCCGCATCGGCGGCGACGAGTTCGTCGTGGTGCTGGAAAACAGCGATTACAAGAACATAGACGATCTGCTCGCGCAGTTCAACGGACAGCTCGACGAGATGGCGCGGGACGAGGCGCTGGAACCGTGGGAGCGCATTTCCGCCGCCATCGGCGTCGCTTTCTACGATCCCGCTGCGGACAGTTCAGCCGAGACTGTGTTCAAGCGTGCGGACAAGGCGATGTATATCAGGAAGAAGGAAATGAAAGCGGTGCGGAGCGAGTAGGAATTGACGCGTTAAGCGGGGGAAACTTTTCTCCCGCTTTTTCTATGGATTGTGTTATAATAATTCTGTTATTGCAGATTAGGAGGAGTTTCAATGCAGGTGAACGACAAAATACACGGTTTTTTGCTGAAGGAGACCAAGGAAGTGCCGGAGATTGCTTCGCAGTGCTTTCTTTTCGAGCATGAAAAAAGCGGCGCGCGGCTGTTTTATGTGAAAAACGACGACGACAACAAGGTGTTCTCGATTTCGTTCCGCACGCCGCCGATCGACGACACGGGCGCCGCGCATATCGTCGAGCATTCGACGCTCTGCGGCTCGCGGAAGTTCCCGTTGAAGGAGCCGTTCGTCGAGCTGGTCAAGGGCTCGCTGAATACGTTCCTGAACGCGATGACGTTCCCGGACAAGACGATGTATCCGGTGGCCAGCCGCAACGCGCAGGATTTCCGCAATCTGATGGACGTCTACCTCGACGCGGTATTTTATCCGCGGATGCATGAAAAGCCGGAGGTGCTTTTGCAGGAGGGCTGGCACTACGAGATCGACAGCCCCGACGCCCCGCTTCGTTACAGCGGCGTCGTTTACAACGAGATGAAGGGCGCGACCTCGTCGCCGGAGGATCTCTTGGAGACGGAGCTTTTGAAGCGCCTCTATCCCGATACGGCTTACGCCTTCGAGTCGGGCGGCAATCCCGAGAAGATCCCTGACATCACGCAGGAGAGCTTCGCGGCGTTCCACAAAAAATATTATCATCCTTCGAACAGCTACATCTATCTGTATGGCGATATGGATATCGACGGGACGCTGGCGTTTATCGATGAGGCGTATCTGTCGGATTTTTCGCGGCTGGAGGTCGACTCTGCGCTGAAGAAGCAGCCGCGGTTCGATACGATGAAGCGCGTTACGGCGGAGTATCCGGTGGGCGCCGAGGAGGACACGAAGGAAAAGACGTATCTTGCATTGGGCATGATCGTTTGCGACGCGGGCGACCGGTTGACGCGGGCGGCGATGAGTATCCTGACCCACGCGCTTTTCATGACGGACGCCGCGCCGGTGACGCAGGCGCTGATGGACGCGGGAATCGGCAAGGACGTGACGGCGTCGCTGGAGGCGCAGATTTCCCAGCCGAATCTTGCCATTGAGGTGACGAACGCCGAGCCGGAGGACGCGGAGCGCTTTTATCAGGTCGTAACGGACACGATCGGCCGTCTCGCGAAGGACGGCATTGACCGCACATTGCTTGAGGCGTCGCTCAATTATCTGGAATTCAAGACGAGGGAATCGGATTTCGCCTCGACGCCGAAGGGGCTTGTCTATAATCTTGCGGTGATGACCCATTGGCTGTACGGCGGCGATCCGGCGGAGCCGCTTTTCTATGAGAAAGAATTCAAGACGCTCAGGGAAGGACTGGACAACGGGCTTTTCGAGGATATGCTGCGTCGCTGCGTGCTCGACAATCCGCATAAAGTTCTCGTCACGATGAAGCCGAGCCAAACGATGGCGGCGGAGCGCGAGGCGGCGACGGAAAAGAAGCTGGCGGAAAAAAAGGCTGCGATGAGCGCGCAGGAGATCGAGGCGATTATCCGCCAGACGGCGCGGCTGAAGGAACTCCAGCAGACGCCGGACGCGCCGGAGATGTTGGAAAAGATTCCGCTGCTGAAGCTTTCGGACATCCGCAAGGACGCGGAGAAGATCCCGCTGGAGAAAAAAGAGCTGCAAGGGCGGGAAGTGCTGTTCAGCGATATCCATACCAACGGCATCGCGTATCTTTCGCTGTACTTTGACGGCGCGTCGATCGCGCCGGAGCAGCAGCATTACGCGTATCTGTTATGCGATATGCTCGGCGCGGTAGACACGGACGAGCATTCCTACGCGGAACTGACGAACCTGGCGAATCTCCATACGGGCGGACTCAATTACGATGTGGTGGCGGTGACGAAAGGCAGCACGACGGACGATTGGTTCGTCAAGACTGTCGTCAAGGCGCGGGTGCTTGTTCGGAAGCTGCCCGAGCTTGGAAAGCTGCTTGCGGAGATTCTGACGAAATCGCGTTTCTCCGACGCGAAGCGGATGCGCGAATTGATCAAGCAGACGCTGGCGGGCGTGGAGCGGCAGATCCTGAACGCGCCGAACCGCGTCATGGCGGCGCGCCTCAGCTCGTATTTCGCGCCGGCGAGCCGTTTCGAGGACGGGGCCTTCCTTTCCTATTATCAATTCCTGAAAGAGCTGGACGCCCATTTTGAGGAACGGGCGGTGGAGACGGATCAGCGGCTTTCGGCGCTTTTGGAGCAGATGTTCACGAAGCGCGGTCTGATCCTCGGCGTGACCGTCGAGAAGAAGGATTATCCGGCGGTGGAGACAGCGCTTTCCGCGTTGCTCGACGCTTTGAACGACAAGGAGTATCCGGCGGCGAAGCAGCCGAAAGACAACGAAGTGAAAAACGAGGCGCTGGTCACGTCGAGCCGTGTCCAGTATGTCGGCAAGGGTGAGAATTACGTCCGCCTCGGCTATAAATTCACCGGTGCGATGCGCGTGCTGGAAACCGTCATGCGGTACGGCTATCTCTGGACGCGGCTCCGCGTGCAGGGCGGCGCTTACGGCGCGTCGGCGCAGTTCGCGCGGAACGGCCTGATGCTGTTCACCTCATACCGCGACCCGAATCTTGTCGAGACACTGCAAGTTTACGACGAGATTGCCGATTACCTGAAAAACTTCAAGGCGTCGGAGCGGGAAATGACGAAATATATCATCGGCACAATCTCGACTCTTGACACGCCGCTGACGCCGCAAATGAAAGGCAGCCTTGCCGCGATGCTGTATCTGCGCGGGATCACGCAGGAGGATCGCCAAAAGGAACGCGACGAAGTGCTTTCGGCGGATGAGGGGGCGATCCGCGCTCTGGCGCCGATTATCGAGGCGTGCATGAAAAAGGACACGTTCTGCGTCTTCGGCGGCGAGGAGAAGGTCAAGGAGAATGAAAAGCTCTTCAGCCGCATTGTGCGGGCGATGGATTAAAAAGGAGTGTTGACTGATGCGAAAAAATAGAGTTGTCTTGCTGCTCTGCGTTTTCTTTCTCGTATTGTCCGCGTTTGCGGGGCAGATGGCGCGGGCATCGGAGAGCGACGGG
>JAGAZS010000280.1 GCA_017939945.1 Schwartzia sp. (in: firmicutes) | reverse complement strand
TCCGGCCTGCCGCTGGCGGGCGCGACAAACAACATTTTGGCGTATCTTTTGGGCGTCGCCGTCGCCTATGCCGTCGGCTTTGCCGCGACGTGGATATTGGGCTTCGACGACCCGGAGGAAGAATAAAGGAACGAAAAGAAAGGAAGAGGAAGAAATGAGGAATTTGAAACAGACACGGATTTTCCTGCTTTGGGCGGTATTCGCGCTGGCGGCGCTTTTGTTCGCGCCGACGCGGGCGGACGCCGGGCGGCTGGAGGATATCGCGGAGCGGGGCACGATCCGCGTCGGTTCGACGGGCGACTACCGCCCGATGTCGTATTTGAATCCCGAAACGGGCGAGTATGAAGGCATCGACGCGGAACTGACGCAGATCATCGCCGATTCGTTGGGCGTGGCAATCGAATATGTGCCGACCAGCTGGCCGACGCTGACCGAGGACACATTGGCGGACAAATTCGACATTGCGCTCTGCGGCATTTCCCGCAACTACGCCCGCGCCAAAATCATGGCCATGTCCGACGGCTACGGCGTCGGCTATTTCGGCAAGACGATCCTCTGCCGCAAAGAGGACGCCAAGAAATTCCAAAGCCTCGAGGACATCGACAAGCCCGGCGTGCGCGTGATGATCAATCCGGGCGGAACTAACGAGAAATTCGCCCGCGCGAACTTCAAGCAGGCGAAATTGATTGTCCATCAGCAGAACGCGGAAATCCCGTCCCGCATCGCCGAAGGGGAGGCAGACGTCATGATCACCGAGGTCGTCGAGGCCAACCATTATGTGCGGCTCGATAGCCGTCTGGCCGCGCCGATGGTGGATCGCCCGTTCACCCGCCATTCCTGCGGCATCTTGATGCAGAAAGGCGACCAGGAATTCCTGAACTATATCAATTTCGTCCTCGCCGAGCTTCGCATGGACGGCACGATGACGAAGCTGGAGGAGAAATACCTGAAATGACGGAGCGGGAACTGTCGGCGCTGCTGGAAAATCTCCACACCACAACCATGGGTGAGGAAAGGATTCGGCGCAACGCCGCGCCCGATGAAGATGACGTCATCGCGTGGTGCAGAGAGCGGATAACCGCGCCGGACGCCGTCGTCGAGCGGCGGGGCAAGAACTGCTATATCACGTCGGGCGGCTGCACGCTGACCGTCAACGCCAAGAGCCATACAGTCATTACCGCACATAAACAAGGAAAAAACGGGAGGACAAGAAACAATGAAACCTCGACAGGTGGGAGTCATAACTGAGGAAGTTGTTTCTTTGCTTGGACTTTCCGTACAGTCGGGCACACCGATTTTGCTTGGTGAAAGCAATTATAAGCATATGCAGGAAAGTCATCCCGAAGCCTTCGCTGATTATTATGATGCTCTTGAGGATATTCTCGCATATCCGGATTATGTGAATCTGAATCCTAAAGATGGTTCTATCAAATACATTAAGCGCGTTTTTGAAAACGTTGCTGTTGGTGTGCGTGTTTCTGCAAGTGGAACTGTGTTTGCGAGGATTATTTTTATTGTGGAGATATGGAAACTTCGTCAATATGAAGCGGGCGGATATTTGAAAC
>JAGAZS010000279.1 GCA_017939945.1 Schwartzia sp. (in: firmicutes) | reverse complement strand
CGCTTCCTTTTCGCGCAGTTCCACCCGAATCGGGCCGAAAAGCATCGGCTGCCGCACGATGATTACCCTGCGCCGGATCAATTCGAGCAGCGCGAGGAACGTCGCCACCAGTTCGTCCCGCGTTCCCGTCAAAAACAAATCCTCAAAATCCGTCGCGCCATTCTCCGACGCCAAAAGCCGCTCGACAATCATCTGCATCTGATCCTCGACGCGGTATTCCTCATGCGCCACGATTGCCTCGGGAATCGTCAGTTCGCGCTTGACTTCCAGCACCCTGCGAAACGCTTCCCAAAGATCGTTGACCGAAAGGCCCTGCGGCGGTGCAAGACGCACCGGCAATTCCGCCGGAGCGCGCCCGACAAAGCGGCTTTCTTCCTCGGCGCGCTCCGCCATCTCCAGGCTGACCTTTTTGTACCGCTGGTACTCTACGATGCGCCGCACCAGTTCCTCGCGGGGATCGATTTCCTCGTCCTCTTCCGCTTCCTTCGGCGTCTTCGGCAAGAGCATGCGCGACTTGATCAAAAGCAGCGTCGCCGCCATCACAAGGAATTCGCTGGCCACTTCGATATCAAAGCGGCGCATCTCCGCCAGATACGCCATATACTGCTCGGTCAGCGCCGCAATCGGGATATCGTAAATATCGATTTTATTGACTTGTATCAAATGGAGCAGAAGCTCCATCGGCCCCTCGAACGCTTCGAGCCGAACCTGATACTTGCCGTCCGCCGATTCAGGCAAGGTGCATGACCTCGCGCACCTCTTCCATCGTCTTTTCCGCGATTACGCGGGCTTTTTTCGCGCCCTCGTCGAGAATCTCGCGAATCTTTTCCGGCTTGTCCTGATATTCCTGACGGCGGACGTGCATATCGGCCATCGCGTCCACCATCTTTTCCGCCAGCCGCTTCTTGCAGGCCACGCAGCCGATGCAGCCCTCGCGGCAGTCCTTCTCGATCTGCTCTACCTCGTCGGCGTTGAACAGCTTCTGGAACTTGAACGCCACGCATACCTCGGGATGGCCCTTGTCCGTCTTCTTGATCCGCGCCGGGTCGGTCACGATCATGCGTACGCGCTCCCGAAGCTCGTCGGGGCTCGCCGCGAATGGAATCGTGTTGCCGTAGGACTTCGACATCTTGCGTCCGTCGATGCCCGGCAATACCGCCGCGCGGCTCATCAGTCCCTGCGGCTCGACGAAGACTTCCTTGCCGTACATCAGGTTGAACCGGCGCACGATTTCCCGCGCCAGCTCCAGATGCGGATTCTGGTCCTCGCCCACCGGCACCCAGCCCGCTTTGTAAAGCACGATATCCGCCGTCATCAGCTCGGGATAGCCGAGGAAACCGTAAGTGTTGATATCCTTGCCCTGGTCGCCGAGATTCTGCAATTTGTCCTTGTAGGTCGGCACGCGCTCCAGCCACGACAGCGGCGTCATCATCGAAAGCAGCAGATGAAGCTCCGCGTGCTGCTTGACCTGCGACTGCACGAAAATGATATTCTTCTCCGGGTCAAGCCCCGCCGACAGCCAATCGAGCATCATGTCGTGGATGAACCCCGGCAGCTTGCTCGTGTCCGAATACGCGCTGGTCAGCGCGTGCAAATCGGCAATCGCGAAAATGCAGTCATACTCATCCTGCAGCTTCACCCAGTTCTCCAAAGCGCCCATATAATTGCCGAGGTGAAACTTCCCCGACGGCTGCATCGCGCTGAAAATACGTCCCTTGCTCATAACTTACAATGCCCCTTCTCTTTCAAGATTCCCCGCCAAGAACGGCGGTCATAATTGATAGACATATAGTAGAATGATAAAACAACACCGCGGGTTTGTCAATTTTGGAAACGAGGCAAGATACTCGCTTTTTTCCCGAACAATAAAGACAACCATAAGCGAGGCGGCTCCCGAGATGAGTATAAAAGATCAGTACATACCAAAAAGAAAGGAAGTGTATCCCCGAAAAGAAAACGCCCCGCCCGGAATTGGGCGAGGCGAAATTAAACAAAGAAACATTTTTACTGCGCGACCTTGACCTCGGTCCACACCTTGTCATACTTCGGCATGTTCTCCGTCAGGTCATTGAAAACCTCCGCGTTCCTCAAGAGCGCATCCTCGGGATAGGCGGCGATATTTTTCCTCACGTCCTCCGGCAGCTGCGACACAACCTCGGGAATCGGCGAAGCGTAGCCGAT
>JAGAZS010000032.1 GCA_017939945.1 Schwartzia sp. (in: firmicutes) | reverse complement strand
GGGCGGTTTTGCTTGTATTGTTCAGAAATTGTCATGTATTTGTTTGCTTTTTCCAGAACCGCACAGCCCGGTTGATCCACCCCTCAGCTGCGGTTCCCGTTCCCAATCCAAAACCGTGGGATAGGCCGTCGAATACTTCGAATTCTGCGTCCGTCCCGTTCCTTCGGATGGTTTCCGTTCGCTGCCGCATGATTCGGCGAAGACCTGCGCCGTCATTTGCTCCGGCGCAGCTATATGTGGGCGGTTCGTTCCCGTAGATGTCGGCAAAGCCTGTGTACTGCATGATGATAGCTGCCGGCCGGGGATACTTTTTTTCACCGAAATGTGCCGTTCCAAGCGAACCGACGATTGCCGCCGATCTTGCGCCGGCCGATCCGCCCCAAAGAGAATATCCGCTGATGTCCACTTGCAATGCGGTTGCTTTTTCATGGATGAACGCAATCGCCCGTGCCAGGTCCTGACAGATTGTTTCTCCGCCTGGACGGTAAATCAGGGCGAAGGCATGGATTCCCTTCCTGGAAAGTGCCAACGCGTGCGGGAAGCTGTCATGCATTGCACCGACGTAACGAAAGCCGCCGCCTGCGACGAGGATGGCGACTTTTCCGCCGGGGGTTCCGCGGAAAAGGAACAGCCCTGTATCGCGCTTCGTTTGGTCGGTCAGTTTTTCTTCCTCGGCATAGATGTCATGGAAGATGGTTTCTCCCGCTGAAGTCTGTGCCCAAAGATAGTTCACTACTGCTACGGTGTCGTCGGGACAAATATTGGTGTACCATGAAAGATTCATCGTCTTCAGCGATGCTCCCTGCATATAATTCCGCTGAACAGGGAAAAGAAGTCTTCCGTAGTTGCCAAAAGCGGGATCGTTTATAACGTCGCGGATTTTTGAGTCCGCCGTGAATTTTTCAGGCACTGTACTTTTCGCCTTCCTTTGGGGTTCCATTAAATCAGAACTTCATTTATCTATCTTTCGATTCAAGCGCTGCATCACTTCTGGACTCTCCGTGTGGAAACAGCATATCACATTTTTAAGCAAAATAACACTGCGTATATCACAAGGTTTTGTGGATACTTGCTGAATGCAAGACAATAGGTTGTCGCCGTCAAAGGAACTTCGGTCATAACAAAATATTGAAATGAAAAACCAAAATACTAAACAATTTGCGTCAATTTGTCTTTTTGCCAAACTTGCTTTTTATTTATCGGCTTTTCTGTTATACTTCAAAAAACAATGTTTCAGCATCTACAGAATTGAATTCTTAAATTCTGTGGCGGTATGAGGTGAAAATGAAATGAGATTTCGGGAGACGGAAGGCTGCGCGTGCCTGTTTTGCGGCGGAAACGATCAGGTGCAGGTTATTGCGCGCGATGACGGTGCGGCGGCGTTTGCGGTTTGCGCGGCATGTCGGGAAAAAATCATGGAGGCTTGGTCATCTTCGGCTGTTGTGCCTGTGGAAAAGACGCAGACATATAACGAAGCGACAAAAAGGATTATGTCTGAAGCGGCCGGTATGACTGAAGAAGCTTTTGAAGAAAAATACTTGACGGATATGGTGGATCGTGTGGTTTACGAATATGTGCGCGGTTATGGGCAGACAGAACTGGCTGGCGGTGCGATGGGGCTCCTTTCCATTATGACCGAGAAAAGTGCCGATATTATCTTGGAGCATATCGATGCGCTTTCCGACAAAGGACTGATTTATCCTGTCGCTGGGAAAACGGGATGGTATGGTGCGGATTACCCCTTTGCAGACGATTGATTTCTAATCTTTTTCTAATTTTTCTTTTATGTGCGTGTAAAAGCGAATTTTTATGATGTAATCAAATCAATAGGCAAGGAAGTGACACGCGATGAAAATACGAGGGAATCTTGCTGCATTGGCGGCTGGAGTTGTCTTGTTTTACGGCTGTTCGATTGGAGAGACGGCGGCCCTTTCGATACAGGAAGCAGTGGACCTCGCGCTGGCACAGAATACGTCGCTCCGTATCACGGAAAAAGGTGAGGAAACGGCGAGGGCGAACTTGAAAGGTGCGCGCGGCGCGAACAGCTTTAACGTTGGGCTCAACGGCACCCTGACGGACGGCAGGACGAACGACGAGGCACGGCAAGACAACGGCTCTATTTCGCTTCGTGCGAATTTGCCTCTTTATACGGGCGGCAAGAATCAGGCGAACATCGAGAGCGCGGAAATCGGCGTGGACGCGGCACGGCTGAAGACGGAGCGGGCGCGGGAGGACTTGCGTTTGTCGGTAATCCAAGCCTATTACAATGTACTGGAAGCAAAGAAGAAGATTGAAATCGGCGAGGAGACGGTTGAGAAATATCAGGCGCATCTGACGAACGTCGAGCAGCTCTTCACGGCGGGCAGCAAGGCGAGGCTTGACGTGCTGCGTTCCTCGGTGGAATTGACGAATGCGAAGCAGGCGCTTTTGAAGGCGGAAAACGACCATGAGGTTAAGCTATTAACGTTGAAGAATCTGCTACGTATTGACGCAAAGGAAGAACTGATTTTGACTGAGGATTTTAAGTTTGTCCCATTTCATCCGGGCATGGACGCCTGCGTCGATTATGCGTATCTGCATCGGAAGGATTTGCTCATCGATCTTTACAACCTAAAGCAGAGGGAGTTGGACGTCAAGGCGGCTCGGGCAGGCTATCTGCCGTCACTGAGCTTGTCCGCATCTACTGGCGCGTCCGAGCGATTCAATCCGGGTTCGGACAACAGCCATAACTATCAGGTAGGTCTTTCGGCGAGCTGGAATCTGTTTGACAGCGGTGTGACGGAGGCTGCCGTGGACAAGGCGAAAACGGCCCGCGATCAAGCGGAGCTGACGTTGGTGAAAGATAAAGAGGATATAAGCTTTTCCGTACGCCAGCTATATTACAGTATGAGAGAAGCCGAGCGGCGCTTCGCCGTGACGAGGGCGGCGGTCAGCGAGGCCGAGGAGGATTATTACATCGCCAGTGAGAAATACCGCGCGGGACAAGGCATCCTGCTGGATGTTATCGACTCCCAGGAGGCGTTGGCCACAGCGGAACTGAACTTCAACAGTGCCCAGTACGATTACGCGCGATTCAAGGCTGCGGTGGAAAACGCGATGGGGCTGGGGCTCGGAGAGGATCCGGGCATTGCAGATCCGGAGCGGACGGCGGAGCGAGAAGCGTTCTTCCGGGAGCGAGGCATCGTACCGAATGGGCCGCGGGCTTCCAGGGATTATCGCCGGGCAAAGGAGATCATCGACGCGAACACACCCGCGAAATGGGCAGAAGAAGCAGCGAGAGAGACTGCGGAAGCGCAAGAGGGGAAGGGTGACAGATGAAAGGTATAGTTAAGGCGGCTGTCGCCGTCCTCGTAATTGCAATCGCGGCGTTCGGCGGTTGGAAGTGGTACCAAGGCAAGCAGGCGGAAAAGGAACAGGCAAAGGTCGAGACGGTGCAGGCAAGGAAGATGGATTTGAAGTCTACTGTGTCTGCAACAGGAACGCTTCGTCCGGTGGATTCCGTCGAGGTCAGCTCGAAAATCACGGCGCGTATCAGTTCGGTGTTGGTCAAGGAGAATGACCGTGTGACGGCGGGGCAGACTGTCGCGACATTGGACGGCAAGGATTTCGAGGCGAAGCACGAACAGGCGCAGTACAAAGTCATCAATGCGAAAGCGAAATATGACCGCGGTTCATATCTGTACAGTATCGGTGCGGACACCCAGGACGAAT
>JAGAZS010000278.1 GCA_017939945.1 Schwartzia sp. (in: firmicutes) | reverse complement strand
GGTACCGAGGCCGTCGATGACCTGTTCGTCACCGATGGAGCCGAGAGTCGTAATCGTCAGGATCTGCGTCTGCCCGCGGGTGAACAGCGCCGAGCCGTGGGTACGCGGCAAAAGCCCAACCTCGCAGGTAACGGGGCGGACCTCGTCGAGAGCGCGCCCGTCAGGACGAATCTTCTCATGGGTAATCATGTGGCGCACGATATCCTTTTCCAGATCGTGCAGGATGCCAGCGATTTCCTTCGCGCACTCCGGATACTCGACGAGGAAATGCTCCATCGTCTCCGCGTTGATAGCCGCGATATTCTCGTCGCGGTTCAGCTTGTCGGGATTGCGGACCGCAGCGTCGAGACGCGCCCCCGCGTAATCCTTTATGCCCTGCTCCAACGCTTCCGGCGGCGCGAAGAGCTTCATCTCGCGCTTCTCCTTGCCGCACTCGCTGACAATGCCCTGCTGGAACTCGACGATCTTCTTGATTTCCTCATGACCGAACAGGATTGCTTCGAGCACGACGTCCTCCGGCAGCTCCTTCGCGCCGGCCTCGACCATCATCACCGCGTCATGGGAGCCGGCAATCGTAAGATTCAGATCCGACTTCTCGCGCTGCTCGACCGTCGGGTTGATAATGAACTGCCCGTCCACGCGCCCGACGCGCACGCCCGCAATCGGCCCCGCCCACGGGATATCCGAAACGGAAAGGGCGCAGGACGCGCCGATCATCGCCGCGATTTCCGGCGGATTGTCCTGCTCGACGGAAAGCACCGTCGCCATGACCTCGACGTCGTTGCGGAACCCTTTCGGGAACAGCGGACGAATCGGGCGGTCAATCAACCGCGCGCAAAGAATCGCCTCGTTGGCGGGACGCCCCTCACGCTTGATAAAGCCGCCGGGAATCTTCCCGACCGCGTACATTTTCTCCTCGTAATCGACGGTCAGCGGGAAGAAGTCCACGCCTTCCCTCGGCGCCGTCGAGGCCGTCGCCGTAACCAGCACAACGGTGTCGCCGTAGCGGACCAGCACCGCGCCGTTCGCCTGCTTCGCCATCTTGCCGTGCTCGATGGTCAGCGACCGGCCGCCTACCTCCATTGTAAAGCTCTGCATCTCTTATCCTCCTACCGATTTAACATAACATTGTATAATTCTACACAACGAGGCAAAATCCTCTTTTTGGAATATTTGCACATAGCAAGAACGCGGGGCAGTGCCCCGCGTCCCTCTATTACTTTCTGAGATCGAGCTTCGCGAGGATGGAGCGATAGCGCTCAATGTCCTTGTTGCGAAGATACGCCAAAAGGCGGCGGCGATGGCCGACCATTTTCAAAAGCCCGCGACGGGAATGATGATCCTTCTTGTGCTCCTTCAGGTGCTCGGTCAGGTACGCAATACGAGAAGTCAGGACGGCAATCTGGATCTCCGGCGATCCGATGTCCCCCTCGTGAACGGCGTACTGCTTGATCAGTGCGGTTTTCTCTTCTTTGGTCAACATAAGTATCTTCCTCCTGTTTTGAAATTCTCCGGTGACGAAGCGCGCGTCGGAGTGCTCGCGCCCCGCGTCACGGAACATGATGATACGAGAGGCATTATAGCATACGGGAAAAAGATTGTAAAGGAAGGAAACAAAAAATCTTGCGCAACAGAAAAGCCCCGGCGGGGCTTGCCTGCCGAGGCTTTCGGATTGTTTTTCGTTTTGCGAATGGGAATCAGAAGAAGAAATTCAGCTCCGTGAAGAACTTGTTGGCTGTCGTATTGTATTCGCAGTTCGTTCCCACCATATCCTTGCCC
>JAGAZS010000277.1 GCA_017939945.1 Schwartzia sp. (in: firmicutes) | reverse complement strand
GGAATCGAAGGCATGAGCGGCGGCATTGCCGGCGGTATTGCGGAAATCCTTGGGAAGAAGAATTTCGCGAAGGGCGTCAAGGTCGAGGTGGGCGAGACCGAGGCGGCCGTGGATCTCTATATTATCGTGAAGTACGGCGTGCGTATTCCCGAAGTCGCGCTTGCGGTGCAGGAGAATGTCAAGCAGGCCATCGAGACGATGACGGGCCTTTCCGTGGTCGAGGTCAATATCCATGTGCAGGGCGTCGGCGTTCCCGAGGAAGAGCCGAAGGAAGAGGAAGCCACTCGCGTTCGCTGATGTGAGAAAGGCATAGAGAGTATGGGTTATATCAATCGGTTTTTGCTGTTCCTGTACACGCTGGCTATCGCGCTGGCAGCGCTGGGCGTGATGGTGCTTTGCCTTCCGGTGTTCCCGATTCCGGCGATCCTGAACGAGGTCACGTTTGTCCTTTCCCGTTGGGAAACGATGGCGGGGGCGGCTCTCGTGTTTATCCTCAGCGTGCATCTTTTGGCATGCAGTTTTTCGGGCGAGTCGAAGAAAGAGGAGAAAAAGGAGAAAGATCCGGAGGCAGTCATCGTGCACGGCGCGGGCGGAGACGTACGCGTCGCGGTGCCGGCGGTTTCAAGCCTCGCCGAGAAGAGCGCGTTGAAGGTTCAAGGCGTCGAGGGCGTCAATGCAAAGGTGGAGTCTCATCGCGTAGCTGGCGGCGAGGGCAAGGCGCCTTCGTCTTCGGTCGTGATCGGGCTTGATCTTGAGCTGGGCGCGGGACAGAATGTCGCGCAGGTTTCGGACGCGGTCCGGGCGGCGGTTTCGGAGCAGATGAACGAAGTACTCGGTCTTGCGGATTATTCGATTGATATTTCGGTCGCCGAGATTGCTGGCAAGGATGCGGCAAAGAAGTCGCGCGTATCTTGAATGGTGGGCAGCGAAATGAAAGAAGAATGCGTACGGCTCTTTCAGGAGGCGTGGGAGAATCATCGCGGCTGCGTTTTGGGCGCCGTTCTGGGCGCGCTGATCGCGGTGTCGATTCTGCTGTTCGGCTTTTGGAATATGCTGTTCATCGGGTTTTGCGTGGTCGTCGGGCTTTGGCTGGGCAAGCAGATCGACGACGCCGACGACGGCTGGCTGCAAAGGCTCCGTGAGGTCGGCGTGCAGGGATTGCTCGACCTGATTCGCGGGAGGTAGTCTGGGTATGAGTCGAAGACGGGCGCGTGAAGCGGCGATGCAGGCGCTTTTCCAGCTCGATATGAATCCTTCGCCGGAGGGCGCGAGGGAGGAATGGAAACGGGCGTTGGACGCGGCATGGCAGGACGGCGCGTCGGAGGAATCGGACGAGAGGAACCGGAAGAAGGATTACGCTTACGCGTGGGCACTGGTCTCGGGAACGTGCGAGAGCCTCGCGTCGATTGACGAGACTTTGTCAAAGCTTTCCAAAGAATGGAAGGTGTCGCGTATGGCGGGAATCGACCGGAGCGTTCTGCGGCTGGCCGTGTATGAGCTTCAAAGCGGTTCGGACGTGACGCCGGGCATTGTCATCAACGAGGCGGTGGAGCTGGCGAAGAAGTTCGGCACGGACAATTCGGGGCGCTTCGTCAACGGCGTCCTCGGGACGATGATGCGGGAAGAGCAATAAGAAGTTAAAAGAAGCCGGGCTTCGCGAAACAGGGGTCTGGCTTTTTTCTTACGGAAAGGTTTGGGGCGTATGGGAAGCGTTCACAGTGTCGGCGAACTGACGCGATGGATACGGAACCTGATTGCGGGAGACCCGATCCTGCGCAGCGTGATGGTACGCGGCGAGATTTCCAATTTCAATACATACCGTTCGGGGCATGCGTATTTTACACTGAAGGACAAGGACGCCTGTCTGAAGTGCGTGATGTTTTCGTGGCGGGACAAGGGGATTCGTTTCCAGCCGAAGGACGGCATGCAGGTCATCGCGGGAGGTTCCGTCCGCGTTTACGAGGCGAACGGCGTTTACCAGCTGTATGTGGAATCGTTGATTCCCGAGGGGACGGGCGATCTTGCGGCGGCCTTTCAACAGATCAAGGAGAAATTGACGGCGGAAGGGCTTTTCGATGCGGCGCACAAGAAGCCTTTACCTAAAGTCCCGAAGAAGATCGGCGTGGTGACGTCGCTGTCCGGCGCGGTGATTCGGGATATTTACCGCGTATCGAAACGGCGGCTCCCGTCGGTACAGCTCGTTTTGTACCCCGTACAGGTGCAGGGCGAAGGCTCGGCGGAGGAAGTGGCGGCGGGTATCCGGTATTTCAATGATAAATTTCCCG
>JAGAZS010000276.1 GCA_017939945.1 Schwartzia sp. (in: firmicutes) | reverse complement strand
GTCATGGCCATCGGGCAGGGGCCGAACCCGATTGTCGCTTCGACGACGCCGGGCATGGACACGAATAAGCGCGGCAACATCATCGCAGACGAGGAAACATGCGCGACGACAAAGCCGGGCGTATTCGCGGGCGGCGACATCGTCACCGGCGCGGCGACAGTCATCCTCGCGATGGGCGCGGGCAAAAAAGCTGCGGCGGCTATCGACGAGTATTTGAAGAAAAAACGCGGCGCGTGATATTATGAATTGTGAAAGGAGGGTGCAGAAATGCACCCTCCTTTTGTGGAAATGAGGAATCGTTATGATGGACTTTACCGCCATCGACTTCGAGACGGCGACGGAAAGGAGCAATTCCGCCTGCAGCGTCGCCATTGTCGAGGTGCGGGACGGCAAGATTGCGCAGTCGTATTCGACGTTGATCCGCCCGCCGAGGCTGGAATTTTCACCGTTCAATATCCAAATTCATGGCATAACGCCGGAAATGGTCGAGCATGAACGGGGCTTTGCGGGGATTTGGCCGGAGCTTCGTCCGTTTCTTGAAAATCGTATCGTTCTCGCGCACAACGCGCCCTTCGATATGGGCGTGCTGAAAAGTTCGCTGTTGGCGAATCATATTGAGCCGCCGAGTTTTCTCCAGTGCTGCACGGTGCGGATTTCGCGAAAGGCGTGGCCGGATCTCCCGAACCACAAGCTCAATACCGTCAGCGATTTCCTGCATGTCGATTTCCGCCATCATGACGCTTTGGAGGACGCGCGCGCCTGCGCGGCGATTCCGTTGGCGGCGGCGAAACTGGTCGGCGCGGACAGCGTGGAAGAATTGGCCAAAGCTCTTCGCGTCTCGATACGTCCCTTCGACTGCACGCCGAAATATCCTCGAAAGTTTGACACGCCGCGTATATAAATGCTACAATACATTCCATGCGGGCGTGGCGGAACTGGCAGACGCGCTGGATTTAGGATCCAGTGCCGCAAGGCGTGGAGGTTCAAGCCCTCTCGTCCGCACCAATACGAAACAAAACGGTAAGGCAATGAAATGTCTTGCCGTTTTTTGAATATTTGTAGTAAGAAATTCCTGCGTTCTTATTTCCTTACGGTAAAATATTTGCTTGTTGTAATAATAGGGCAAGAATTTGTTCTAAAAGGGAGAGGATCGCTTGATAATATGCCGATGCTCAACTATAATATTCTATATATCCTTTTGGGAAAAAGTGAAGGGAAGAAAGTGTCATGGCTGTCGAGAAGAATGAGATATTGCTGGAGTCGGGAACAAATGAGTTTGAAATCGTGGAGTTCTCGGTGGGCGGGGTTCGTTATGGAATCAACGTGGCAAAGGTGCGAGAGGTCATCCAAAGCGCCTTGTTTCCGGTTACAAAAGTGGCTCAGGCTCATCCGTATCTGGATGGCGTGATTACGCTGCGCGGGAATACCATTCCGCTGGTCAATTTGCCACGATGCATGAACCATGGTCAAGGCACGAAGTGCAAGAGTATTATCGTCACGGAAATCAACGCCTATTCTATCGGGTTTCTTGTGGATGACGTGCAGCGGATTCATCGGATATCGTGGAAAGACATGGAGTCGCCGCCGCAGGTCGGGGGAGGTTCCAGGGTTGTGGGCTTGGTGCGATTCGGGGAAAGGATCGTGCTTCTCGTGGACTTCGAGTCGATTATTGCGGAAGTGAATCCGAAGATCAACAAGAAGCTTACGGAAGTGGAAAGCAGGAACGACAATTTGCAGTCCTTGCGCCAGACTGCTCCTATCGTGGTCGCCGAGGATTCCGGGATGCTCCGGAATATGATAGTGGGCACGCTCAATGATGCAGGCTATGGAAATGTTTCGGCTTTCGTCAACGGACAGGACGCATGGAATTATCTGCATCCGGAAGAAGGACCTGCCCCGGACATGGGACGCGGGGCTGTCATCACGGACATCGAGATGCCAAAGATGGATGGGCATAGGTTGCTGAAGCTGATCCGTGACGACCAAGAACTGCGGGGGCTCCCCGTCATCCTGTTCTCTTCCCTCATTAATGATGAGATGCGAAGCAAGGGCGAGATGCTTGGAGCGACGGGGCAGATTACAAAGCCGGAAATGAATGAGCTCGTTGATTTTCTGGATTCGGTATTGTTTTCCATATAAGAAAAGTTCGCTTGATTGAGCCTGATACAGAACAAAAATCATAAAAACGTAGAAAAGCCTGCGAAAAGCGGGCTTTTTTGCTACTTGATTTTATGCGGGAAGTTACCGGGCTGTAGCGTTAGAGCCGAGACTTGACTTATTCATTGTTCCCTTAAGGAAGCACTGAATATGAAAAATGCAAATACGGTTGCTTTTTTCATAGGAAAAAATGTGATTTCAAAACGAAGGTTCTATAAAATAAATTTCCATCATGCGTTATAACATCATAAACAATCCCCC
>JAGAZS010000275.1 GCA_017939945.1 Schwartzia sp. (in: firmicutes) | reverse complement strand
ATCAGAAAATACGACCGAGCCTTCGCACGAACGAAATTCCGATACTTATGAATCAAATAATCCAGCGCGGCGCGTCCTCCCGGCGCCTTGATCTTTGCAACGAGTTCTTCATCGGTCAGGTTGTCGAATTCGTCAGAAACCGTTTCATGGACAGCAATCGCTGCGTCTGTTTCCATTCGATCTCCCTCCAGAAAATAATAAAGCGTCCATATAAGAACGCCTTATAACGCACGTTAAAATTATAGCTTAGAACCCCTTCTGCGTCAAGGAAGGAAGCTTTATATTTTTTAACAAAAATAACGCATGGCGGCTTTTTTCCATTCCCGCACGGAATAAAACGTCTGCCGCTTCCCTAAATCGTTTTCCGCCGAAATACGGTCCGCAATCTCCTCGCAGGTCTCCCTGCTTTGCGCGTGAATCATCGCGTAAAAATTGTACGGCCAGTTCGGTGCAGTCTCCCTCGAATAGCAATGCGATACCGACGGTTCCCTGCTGACGGCGGCACCTACTTCGTCCAAACGTTCTTCTGAAACCATCCAGACACAAAGCGCGTTTGCCGCGAATCCTGCGCGCCGATGCTGGAGCACGGCGCCAACGCGCCGCAAAATCCCCTGCTCTTTAAGCTTTTTCATGCGGGAAAGGAACTCCGCTTCCTCCATTCCCGCTTTTTCGGCAAGCACGGCATAAGGCCGCGGCACGAAAGGAATACCATCCGCCAGCGCTCGGACGATTTGCTGATCTTTTTCCTCCAACATCCTCGTCTCTCCTACTCCAACTGAAACTGCACGCGCACCTTGTATTTTTTTTCGGAACGGAGTTCAAGCATCCGCTCCACTCCGGGCAAGCAGCGAATCTCGGCAAGGATTTTTTGCTGCTGAAATTCCGACGCAGTCTGCAAAGTAAACCAGAGATTGTACTCCCCTTCACGCTCATAATTATGCGTAATGCCGTCATATCGATTGATAGCCTCGATCACCGAAGCAAACCAATCGGGTGACACACAAAGCGCAATCAGCATCCCTTTGTAGCCAAGCGCGTCGGAATCGAAATACGCCCCCAATCGCCGCAGATATCCGGCCTGTTTAAGTTCCGTCAACCGCGCAATCAACGTTGCCTCATCGGTATGCAACTGTTTTGCCAAAACGGCAAACGGACGACTCTCCAATGGAAAATCTCCTTGAACGGCGTTCAAAATCGCCTTGTCAAATTCCGCAAGCATGACGCCCTCCACTTCCCGCAGTTTGAAGTCGTTTCCCTGACAAAAAAGCATCGGGCCGACGCTTTGGCAAGCGGATTGCCCGATGCTCCCCTTTGTTTCTTTATTCTATCAAAGAATCAGCGATAACGTCAAGCAATTCTGAACGTCCTTCACCTTTAAGCGAAGAATATGGCAAAATGTCCAGCTCCGGCACTCCCAGTGTCTGACGAATCTGCTCAATCTGCCTCCGTCCCGCGTCACGCCCTATCTTATCCGACTTTGTCGCAACTGGAAGTACTGGAATCCCGTTTGCTGTCAGCCAACGGAACATATCAACGTCCGATTTCATGGGATTGTGACGAATATCAATCAACTGAGCGACGAACCGAATACTTTCCGAGCAAAGCAGATATTCCTCGATAAATTTTTTCCATGTCAACCGCTGTTCTTTGCCCGCTTTCGCATATCCGTAACCCGGAAGATCGACGAGGTAAAAATCCCTTCTCGTTTCCTCCCCATCGATTTTCATGCCGACGTCGTAAAAATTGATGGTCTGCGTCTTGCCCGGCTGCCCAGACACATGTGCCAACTTCCGGATGCGCGTCAGCGAATTGATCAGGGACGATTTTCCAACGTTTGAGCGACCAATAAACACGATTTCCGGACGTTTTTCCGCAGGGTATTGCTCCCGCTTTACCGCCGACGCGAGATAACGTCCTTGCGTAATGATTACCCGATCTTTCACGACGTCACCCACACATGGTCGAGCACTTCGTCCATCGAGGTGACCGGCACAAATTCCATCTCGTCTCGGATCGGCTTCGGAATTTCCTCAACATCGCGCAAATTTTCCTTCGGCAAGATAATCGTGTGCATACCCTCCCGATGCGCGGCAAGGACTTTTTCCTTCAAGCCGCCGATTGGGAGAATACGCCCACGCAGCGTGATTTCCCCAGTCATCGCAACGTCGCTTTTGACCTTGCGATCCGTAAGGGCTGACAACATAGCCGTTGCCATTGTGATTCCGGCTGAAGGCCCATCCTTCGGCACCGCACCTTCCGGCAAATGGATATGGATGTCATTTTTTTCATAAAAATCCTTAGGCAACTTGAACCGTTTTGATCTGCTCCGTATATAAGAAAGCCCCGCCTGCGCCGATTCCTTCATGACGTCACCGAGCTGTCCCGTCAGAATCAGATTCCCCTTGCCCTTCAGGATTGTCACTTCCGCCGGGAGGATGTCGCCCCCTAATTCCGTCCAAGCCATGCCGATGACGACACCGACCTGCGGTTCTTTTTCCGCCTTGGAATGAATAAATTTCGGGCGCCCTAAAAAATCTTCTAACGATTTCGCCGCCACACTGACGCGCTTGACGTCGTCCTCCACGATACGACGCGCCGCTTTACGACAAATCTCCCCCAACTTGCGTTCCAGTTCGCGCACCCCCGCCTCGCGGGTATATTCCGCAATCACACGGCGAATGACGCCGACACCCAGTGATATATTACTCGCCGTCAGGCCGTTTTCTTTCCTCTGACGCGGTAAAAGGTAACGTTTCGCGATTTCCAGTTTCTCTTGCTCCGTATAGCTGGTAAGCGTGATTATTTCCATCCGGTCACGAAGCGCGCGCGGAATACCTCCCATATCGTTGGCCGTGACAATCCAGAACACGCTGGAAAGATCGAACGGCAAATCGACGTAATGATCCGTGAATGTACAATTCTGCGCCGGATCCAGAACCTCCAAAAGCGCCGACGCGGGATCGCCCTGATAGTCATGAGACAGCTTGTCGATCTCATCCAGCAGGAAGACCGGATTTTTTACGCCACATCGGCGTATCCCTTCCATAATTCGCCCCGCCATCGCAGCGACATAAGTGCGGCGGTGACCGCGAATTTCCGCTTCGTCGCGAATGCCCCCCAACGAAGCCCTCGTGAATTTCCGCCCTACGGCGCGGGCAACCGAAGAAGCCAGCGAAGTTTTCCCCACGCCCGGCGGCCCGACGAGGCAGAGAATCGGAGCTTTCCATCGCTCGTCTTCCTTGCCGGATGTTTTCTCCATGACAAGCTTATGCACGGCAAGATAATCGAGGATACGTTCCTTGACCTTTTCAGCCCGTAATGGTCACGATCCAGCACCTGCTCCGCTTTTTTGATTTCTATCGAGTCTTCCGTCGTTTCGTACCACGGCAGCTCAATCAGGCAATCGATATATGTGCGGATAACGGCGGTTTC
Organism: Schwartzia sp. (in: firmicutes); assembly: GCA_017939945.1. GTDB lineage: Bacteria > Bacillota > Negativicutes > Selenomonadales > Selenomonadaceae > RUG12372. Next base: position 14,270 of record JAGAZS010000275.1, on the reverse strand, counting down.
CGCAGAATAACCGGACATCCCTTCCAACCGATGGATTTCCTTCTCGATCGTCTTCTGCACCGCTTCGGGATATTTTTTCTCCTCCAGCTGTTTTTTATATTCTTCCACGGCGGCCTGCCGTCCGTCTTGGTCTCCCAGCTCTTTTTGGATGACCTTGATCTTTTCCCGAAGATAATAATCGCGCTGCAGCTTTTCCATCTGCTTGTGGACTTCCGTACCAAGCTTGTGCTCAATGGCCAGGACTTCCAATTCATGCACAAGAATCGCATACAATCTTCGCATCCGATCCCCCACATCGATAAGCTCCAGCACCGCCTGCTTGTCTTCCACGGTCAGATTCAAATGGCTGGCAATCAGATCCGCTAACCTGCCCGAATCTTCTATGATGGCAACGGAAACAAGCGCCTCCGCAGGAATCTTGCGCGTAGCCTTGACCCATTCCTCAAAACGATGAACGACGCCACGTGTGAGTGCTTCCAGTTCCAACGACTGCGTAACTTGATCATGAAGCGGCAAAATCTCTGCTTCGTCGTATTTTTCCAACACGCGAACCTGCCGGACCTGCGCCCGTCCTGTTCCCTCCACCAGTACACGAAGCGCCCCGCCCGGAAGCTTGAAAAGCTGTCGCACCTCGGCAATCGTCCCTACAGTAAAAAGATCGCCCGGCGCTGGTTCCTCAATATCAGCATTTTTTTGGGCAACGAGCAAAATGCGCCGTTCAAGCAGCATCGCCTGTTCGACGGCACCTACCGAACGCGCGCGTCCCGCATCCAAATGAATGATCATCGAAGGAAACACGACCATACCGCGCAAAGGCAGCATGGGAATCCTTTCCATCCCCTCCATATCGGGCTCCTTTCCCTTTTACAAAAAAGGCACTGTCAAAAGACAGTGCCCGGATACACATAATCTCAAGCAGATGCTGCGTGCTGTCTGAGCATTTGCGACGTCTTACCGGAACTCATCGTCAAAACCGGATCGATACGGTTGAGGACGACCTCCTTCGTCACACGGCATAACGATACGCCTTCGATAGACGGAAGCTCAAACATGACATTTCGCATAATATCTTCGATTATCGCTCTGAGACCTCGCGCCCCCGTCTTATGCTTCAGAACCTCCCGCGCGATTTCCTGTAAAGCGTCCTCGTCGAATACCAGCTTCACGCCGTCTAGAGCGAACAGTTTCTGATATTGCTTTACCAAAGCGTTTTTCGGCTCGGTCAGGATTCGGACGAGAGCGTCTTCTTCCAATGCAGACAGCGTCACGACCACCGGCAACCGTCCGATAAATTCCGGAATCAGGCCATCCTTCAGCAAATCCTCCGGAAGAATATGCTTCAAGGTTTCGCCGATATTCCGTTTTTCCTTCATTCCCATCTCGGCTCCGAATCCGATTCCTTTCTTGCCCATGCGGTCTTCGATGATCTTCTCGATTCCGTCGAATGCACCGCCGCAGATGAAAAGGATATTCGTCGTATCGATCTGGAGCAAATCTTGATGCGGATGCTTGCGACCTCCCTGCGGAGGAACATTCGCCAGCGTTCCCTCCAGTATCTTCAAAAGCGCCTGCTGGACCCCTTCGCCGGAAACGTCGCGAGTAATGGACATATTCTCCGACTTACGTGCGATTTTGTCGATCTCGTCGATATAGACTATACCTTTTTCCGCCCGCTCGACGTCATAATCCGCCGCCTGTATTAATTTCAGGAGAATGTTCTCGACATCCTCGCCGACGTATCCGGCTTCCGTCAGGGAGGTCGCGTCTGCAATCGCGAAAGGTACGTTCAGGATGCGCGCCAAAGTTTGCGCGAGAAGCGTTTTGCCGCTGCCCGTCGGGCCGAGCATCAGAATGTTCGACTTCGTAAGCTCCACGTCATCTCCTGATTTTCCTGCAGGAAGGCTGATCCGCTTGTAATGGTTGTACACAGCCACGGAAAGAGCCTTCTTCGCCTCCTGTTGCCCGATGACGTATTGGTCGAGAATCTTGGCGATTTCCTTCGGCTTCGGGACATTCTGAAAATCGACTTCTTCTTCGCCGCTGAATTCTTCCTCGATGATCTCATTGCAAAGCTCAATACACTCATCGCAGATATAAACGCCCGGACCTGCTACGAGCTTTCGGACCTGCTCCTGCGCTTTGCCGCAGAAGGAACATTTCATCTGTCCCCTGTCATCCCCGAATTTCATTCTGCCGCGGCTCCCTTCTTTGGTGCTGTTCCCAAATCAGTTCCTTATTTCTCTTCCTTCTTCGGCGGACGATTCGCGATGACCTCGTCAATAATGCCGTATTCCTTCGCTTCCTGCGCGTTCATGAAATTGTCCCGTTCCGTATCCTGGACAATCTTTTCCCGATCCTGTCCCGTATGCTTCACGAGAATATCGTTGCCAATCTCACGCAGGCGGAGGATTTCTTTCGCTTGGATTTGGATATCCGTCGACTGTCCCTGTGCGCCGCCAAGCGGTTGATGAATCATGATTCGGGCGAGAGGAAGCGCGTACCGCTTGCCCGGCGCGCCCGCCGCCAAAAGCAGAGACCCCATGCTCGCCGCCTGGCCAATGCAGATTGTCGACACATCCGGACGGATATACTGCATCGTATCATAGATAGCAAGCCCTGCCGTGACCACGCCGCCGGGACTGTTGATGTAGAGATTGATATCCTTGTCGGGATCCTCTGCCTCCAAGAATAAAAGCTGCGCTACGACCACATTTGCAACGCTGTCATCAATAGGACCTCCGACAAACACGATTCGGTCCTTCAAAAGCCGCGAATAAATATCGTATGCACGCTCCCCGCGGTTCGTGCGTTCCACGACCATCGGCACATAATAATTCATATTCGGTTCTTTGTAATCCATATTCCGCTCTCCTCAAAAAGAGATTAGTCTCTTACTCTGCGAGATTGTCAACGATGAACTTGGCTGTCTTGCGGCGCATAACCGTCACAGCAAGGTCGTTCAGGCGGCCCTGCTGGCGCACGATTTTCTGCACCTGCGCCGGCGTCGCATTGTAAAGCTGCGCCATCATCGCAATCTCCGTACGGATATCATCGCCCGTAACCTCGATCTTCTCTGCCTTGGCAACGGCTTCCAACATCAAATCCGTGCGGACATTCTTTTCCGCCGTCTCGCGGTACTGCCCACGTAGTTTCATCATATCGCCGCCCGAAAGCTGCAGATACTGTTCAAACTTCATTCCCTGCTGCTCCAGTCGCATAGCAAACTCATGCAGCATCTGGTCGATACGATCCTCGACCATGACCTCGGGAATATCCACTTCGGCGTTCTCCGCAGCTTTATCGATAGCCGCAACCCGACGGTCGTTCTCCGCCTTCGACTCTGCCGCCTTTTCCAACTTTTCGCGGACGTCTTTCTTCAGCTCATCTACCGTCTTGAAGACGCTGGCCTGCTGCACAAACTCGTCGTTCAGCTCCGGCAGGATTTTGTTCTTCAGCTTGTTCAGTTTGCACTTGAAAACGGCCTCTTTGCCCGCGACATTTTCCGAATGGTAATCCTCAGGGAACGTGACCTTCACATCGCGCTCCTCGCCGACCTTCATGCCGACAAGCTGATCCTCGAAACCCGGAATGAAGCTGCCGGAGCCAAGACGAAGCGGATAATCCGTGCCCTCGCCGCCTTCAAAAGCCTCGCCATCAACAAAGCCCTTGAAATCGATTGTGGTGAGGTCGCCCATTTTTGCCTCCGCACCTTCCGGAGCATCTACCATCTGTGCCTTGCGGTCGCGCATTTTATCGATATGCTGCATAACCGTTTCATCCGTGACCGGCTCAACTTTTTTCTCGATTTTTAATCCCTTGTATTCGCCCAGCTTGACCTCGGGCTTCGGCGTAATCGTCGCCTTCAGGATAAACGGCTTACCTTCTTCAGCCTGCACGCGCTCAAAATCCGGATAGGACGCAAGCTCCAGCTTTTCCTCTGCCATCGCCTCGTCGAAAACTTTCGGCCCGAACTTCTCATACGCCTCGTCAATCAGCGCTTCCTTGCCGACACGCTGCTCAACAATACGGCGCGGCGCCTTTCCGCGACGAAATCCCGGTATATTCACTTCTTTTGCAATACGCTTCGCGGCGTCCGCGATAGCCTTTCCCCATTCCTCTGCCGACGCCTCGATCGTCAATATGACCTGCTGATTTTCCCCGTTTTCTCTGGAAACCTTCATAGCCTGAATTGCCCTCCTGTTTAATTGGGAATACCCTGCCGCATTCCCTTATCTTCATATATCTTTGGTACGCTATGCCTGAGCCGAACATACCACAACGCATAATACCATAATTGACTGCGAAAAACAAGCCCAACCTTGCGTTTTTACAGAAACACGACACCGAATCCCGACAAAAAAGCCCTATATAAATGTCGCGGCCACAAAAAACACTTCACTGCAACAGTTATATAGAGCCTTATAAAAACTTTCCTTAAATCACTGCACCAATCCAGTCGGTCTCGCGAACGGCTCGCTGGTGTCGAGATGACCGGCAATCGTCTCAATGCGTTCGCCCTCTACCGTAATCAGCACGCGCTCAATCTCGGGAAATTCCGTCATCGTATTGACGAGGGCGCTGACGAGCATCTGCTCGCCGGTGGAACCGCCGATAAATTTATGCGTCAGCTCCTTACTGAAGTCCACCGTCGCAAGATTGCCTTCAACCTTTACGCCAAGGACTTTGACGCCCTTCGGGAAAATCCCTGTAAGTCCAGGCTCCTTCGTCCCTGCGACGAGTTCCTTCGCTGCCGCCGTATATTTGTCTTCAACGGGTACGCTGACTTTCACGGAGCCAAGACTGTCTCCCTCTTCGTTCGGGAAATACAGCTTGATCTCCGTTTGCGCCGGCGTTGTCGGAGGCGTCGGTACCGCAACATTCTGCTTCTGCACCGGATTTTCTGTCGACGCAGACGGCTTGGACGACTGCTCCGTTTTTCCCGTTTCTTCGCAGCCCGCCGTCAAGAGCAACAAAGAAGCCATCATCGCAGCGGTCGCCGCTTTTCCTGTTCTGTCCATCATTCATCGCCTTCTATACTTATAATCAATGGGTCATCGAGTTCCGCTTGCTGCGAAATAATTTGCAAGCCCCTCCGCAATGCCCTGCGCCATTTCATCTTGGAAATCCTCGTCCGCCAACAAACTGCCCTCCACGTAATTCGTGATGAACGCAAGTTCCACAAGAGCGGCAGGCATTGTCGAGTGACGGCAGACGTAAAAGCGCGCTTCGTGAATTCCGCGATCCCGCCGATCCCCGTGCTCAATCATCGCTTCCTGGAGATTTTGCGCCAACAGCGCGTCAAGCCATGTTTTCGGATAATAGTATGTCTCAGTTCCGTTGGACGACTCACTGGTAAATGCATTGCAATGGATGCTCAAAAACACATCGACGTTCGGCGTAAAGTTTCCATAATCGACCCGTGCCTGAAGCTCCTGCGAATCTGTCGCCGTCGGCCCGTAAACGTCCCGATCATCTTCGCGGGTCATCACAACATTGACGCCGGAATTTTCAAGAATGTCCCGAACCTTGCCCGCGACCTCAAGCGTTACGTCTTTTTCCCTGAGTCCGCCAACGCCGACGGCTCCTGTATCCGAACCGCCGTGCCCCGGATCGATGACAATCGTTCGGCCTTTCAAGCCATCCACATGGCCTCTTCTGCCGCCCGCTCCGTAAAGCTCAATGATAAGCCGATGCGGTTTTCCCGCATGGCGATCCTTTTCCAATGTATAAACGCGATAATTATTTTCCGACGCAGGTACCTGCATTCCGACGGTTACCCTAAGCTTCTTACCCGTTTCCTGGAAGCGAAGCGTCTTCGCGAATTGCCGGTCCAGCGGAATTTCCGCACGAACGTCGCCTTTCTCCGCCTTATCAATGTCGATGGTCAGTCGATTCGGATTCAGGATACCATTGCCTTTGACCTCAAAGTCCTTGATGGGGCCGTTCATGCCTATCTCAATGCGCAGGAAGGTCTGACGTCCTTCCGTAACCACCTGCGACTGGAACGTCGTCACCCTGCGTGTGGAAGCCGCCAAAGCCAACGCCGGAAGCAGCCACAGGCACAACGCAACCAGCCCCAAAATCCGAGGCCAAATTGCTCGTCTCATAATCGACGCCCCCTCAATTCGTCAAGCAGCCGCGTCGATTCTTCCAACGCAGCTTTTGTTGCCTTAGCGTCATATGAAATTACCATACGGATATAATCCCCCTCACTTAAACCTTCCGGCAAACCTGCTACCGGAAAAACCGCCTGCTGCTCCTCCCGCCCGACCAACAGCACCGCGTTATCTCCTTCAAACCGGTCAATGACCGCTCCAATTTTGACTGCATTCTTCATGGTTTCGTCCCAATAACGGATTATTTGTTCCGTTCAGTCTCTATAGTATAAGTTTTCCCGTCTGTCCTAACCGTAAGCGTTCCGTCTTGATCCGTCCGATAAACATCCATTTCCTGCTTTTCATACCGGGTAAGCACGGACGGATGCGGACAATGATATTCATTGTTTGCTCCGCAGGAAACCAACACGGCATCCGCTTCAAGAGCCTGCAAAAATTTTGAACAGGAAGCCGTCTTGCTTCCATGATGACCCGCTTTCAGCAAACGGCACCTCAGCAGTTCCGGCGCATATCGCTTCAATATGCCCATTTCCGTCGGAGCTTCCGCATCCCCTGTCAGCATCATAGCGAACTCCCCGTATTCCAGTCTGGCGACGATGGAATTGAGGTTCAGATTCACCTTGCCGTTTTGCATTCCGCGCTCGTCCACCATCTCCTGCGTCGGGCTCAGTACACGAAGCGTTGCGCCGCCGCCGAGGTCGAGCACATCCCCATCGCGAAGCGTTCGTGAAGGAATCTCCTTCTTTTGGATTGTCTTCAAATAATCCCGATAGACATTTGTCGAGGTCGGTTGCCCGTTGTCATAGACTTCTTTGACGTCGCAGAACCGAAAAACCGTCGCTGCTCCACCAATATGGTCGCGATGCGGATGGGTGATGATCAGCTTGTCTACGCGCCTCACGCCTTCTTTTTTTAGCGCCTCACGCAACCTTCCCGTTTCACTCGTATCGCCGGTATCGATAAGAATCGTCTGCTCCGCAGTCCGGATTAAAATCGCATCGCCCTGCCCGACAGCCAACACATTGACCGTTACGCCTGTCTCCATAGGAGGAGGCGGGGCATCTCCAAGCCATTCTGTCGGCAACCCGCAAGCCGTAAAAACCGCCGACAGCAAAAAGAGCAACGCCGCCCACAGAGCTTTCATGGGTCAGTCGCCCTTCCCGCCAACAATCCGATTCAGTCGCGTAAAATAAATTCGCGCCAGCAGGAACAGGAACCACATCAGGAACGTGGTCATATAAATCACGTCGACAAGCGTGACGCTAGAAAAGTCCACCCGCGAAATCATGATACCGCCGACAATCAAAATCACGAAATCCAGCGGCTTGACCCATACGAAAATCTTTTTCACGACATCCAACAGAGATTGTTTTTTCTCCGCCTTCTCCGGAATCCCCAATGCTTCCGGCACAGGTATCGGTTGCGGACGGTTCCCGTGCTTTCGATGACTCATGCCCTGCGCCTCCATCGCGAAAAATAAGAATACAAGTCTGTAGGATTTCCTTTACGGCATTATAGTATACGAAAACGCCCCGCAAAAAGCAAATCCATACAGGAATTTTTCATACTATCCATACAAAAAGCCGCTGCATGGATGCACACAGCGGCACTGAATCATTATGAAAGCATCAAATTTCCTTCCGGTCCGGCGGCACGACATGAAGCCCCAAAGTTGGATTGTTGTCTGTAATCCAGCCCAGCGCCCACTCGTTATTCACGAGCAGCACGGGACGATCCTCGCGGTCATATACGAACATGCCGCGATCTGCGCCGCGGAGCGACTCAGGCGTGACCGGTTGATTTTCCGGGTATGTCAGCCAGCGTGCGACCTCAAAGGGCTGCATGACGAGCTCGATATCGACGCCGTACTCGTTTTTGAGTCGATACGTCAATACGTCAAATTGGAGCGTACCGACCGTGCCGACGATATACGACTCGATGCCGGCCCCCGCCTGACGGAAAAGCTGGATTGCTCCCTCCTGTGTCAGTTGTTCGACACCCTTGACGAATTGCTTGCGCTTCATCGTATCCTTTGCCTGCACTCGCGCGAATTTTTCCGGCGGGAACACCGGAAAATCGGCAAACTTGAACTTGTGCGACTCGTCGCAAAGCGTGTCGCCAATACCGAAAATCCCCGGGTCGAAAAGCCCAACAATATCCCCCGGCCACGCCTCGTCAATAATCTGCCGATCCTGCGCGAGAAATTGCTGCGGCTGCGCAAGCTTTATCACCTTGTCCGAAGCCGCGTGCCATACGGTCATGTTCCGCTCGAACTTTCCAGAAACGATACGGATGAAAGCCAATCTGTCGCGATGCGCAGGATTCATGTTAGCCTGAATCTTGAACACGAACGCCGAAAACCTCTCGTCCTCTGGGCGGATATCCCCATCCGAGGAAACGCGGACAGCAGGCGGCGGCGCGAGACGCAGATATTCCTCCAGAAAATTCTGCACGCCAAAATTTGTCATCGCCGATCCGAAAAACATTGGCGTCAACTCGCCGCAGGCAATCCTTTCCTCGTCAAAAGCTTCTCCCGCTTCGTCAAGTAAAGCGATATCGTCAAGCAGCGCCTGATACGTATCGTCATCCAGCTTTGCCCGAAGCTCCAGCGCATCCAACGCAAACTTCTCAGAAGTGCGCGTTTCCTGCCCATGGGTTTCGTCTGCGGCGAAAAGCTCCACTAGTTTCGTCTGTCGGTCGTAAACGCCGCGATAACGCCCATCCGAGCCGACAGGCCAATTCATCGGACAAGAGCGGATACCCAAAACATTTTCCAGCTCATCCATCAAATCGATTGGAGCCTTGCCGAAGCGGTCCAGCTTGTTGACAAACGTGAAAATCGGGATCCGGCGTTCCTTGCAGACCTTAAACAACTTTTTCGTCTGCGCCTCAACCCCCTTGGCCGCATCCAGTACCATGACCGCGCTGTCCACTGCCATCAGCGTGCGGTAAGTATCCTCACTGAAATCCTGATGTCCCGGCGTATCGAGGATATTGATTCGGCATCCGCCATAATCGAACTGCAAAACGCTGGACGTCACCGAAATACCGCGCTGTTTCTCGATCTCCATCCAGTCGGACACCGCGTGACGCTGCGTTTTGCGGGACTTGATAGAGCCAGCTAAATGAATAGCCCCCCCGTAGAGAAGCAACTTCTCCGTCAAGGTTGTCTTGCCCGCGTCTGGATGGGAAATGATGGCGAAGGTTCTCCGCCGGTGAATTTCCTGCTCTAACTGTACGCTCAAAACATTTTCTCCTTTGCATAATTCCCAAAATGAGTCTTCCCTATTATACACGTTTTTCCAATTTTGAAAACCATAAAACGCCGCAAAACAAAAAAACGGGCTATTGCAGTCGCATATCTTGTGATACAATAACCTTATGCAAACTCGAAAGGGGACTTTCCGTTGAACTCACAAACCTGCCTCGAAATTCTTCGCGACGTATATAAAGGAAACCAATTCATCTCCTATTGCGGCATCACGATTGACGACGTTAAATACGGCGAAGCAACGCTGAGCCTTATAGTGGACGACACCAAACACACGAACCAATACGGCTTCACCCACGGCGGCGCATTAGAAGCGCTGGCGGACATCGCGCTGGGCGTCGCCTGCGCCACCGTCGGCAAACGTGTAATGACACTTTCCTTCAACATGAATTTCATAAAAAACATCCACGCAGGGGAACGGGCAACCGCCGTAGCTGTCGTACGTCACAACGGACATCGCACCATGGTCGTCGACGTCGATACAGTTACGGACGACGGTGACCTGATGACACGTGCCACCGCTACTATGTTCGTTCGCGACCTTTACGACAACATTCCTGAAAAGTGGTAAAAATTATATACGTCATATTTTTATCTCACTACGCTTAGAAATTTCTGAGGAAAGAATTTCTTATGTTCCTTCTTTATAAAATAATAGTTTTATTTATATGGATTTTTATTATCAGCAAAGCTCACTTGCGATAGATGAAATAAAAAACGCGCAAAGAGAAATTTTTCTCTCCGCGCGTTTTTTTCACTTTATTCGGCCTCTTTGTCGAGATACTCGCGAACCGCCATACAAGCTTCAGTGTATGCCTCGGTCACCATGTCCACGACCTTCTGGATATTCTCCGGACTATCGTTTCCCTTCAACTGCAACACCGCTTCACTGGCCACATGATGCAGCAAGTCGAGACTGAGGTTGGCCGAAGTGCCGATTAGCGTATGTAGGGCCTCGTCCGCCATGACCGTGTTCTCCATAGCCGTCGCAGCACAAAATTCCTCAAAGGAACCGTCATACAGGAATTTTTCCAAGTAATCACAATATAGCTTCTTGTTGCCGATAAAACGCTCCAATCCGCTCTTCGTGTCAATGACCAAAATCTTTTCCCGATTTTCCATATTCTCGCCACTCCTTTCGTCATCTCACGAAACGGTCAATGGCCTGCTCCAATCTCGCCAATGCCTCTCGATCGTTGTCCTGCACTGCGTCCACAATGCAGTGCTCCATGTGATCCTTCAAAATAATCTTCCCGACATTTTTCAGCGCGGCGTCCACCGCCGAAATCTGCAAAAGTACCTCGCTACAATCGCGGCCTTCCTCGACCATGCGACGCACCGACTGCAAATGCCCGATCAGACGCGCCATACGGTTCAGTACCGCTTTCGTTTGCGTATGCTTATGGGTATGACTGTGCCCGTCATGTTCATGCGTATGCACATGCAAATGTTCTTCCCTCAAAACCAGCTCTACGCTTTCCCGAGCAGCCGGTCTTTTTTTCTTCTTCTCCACCATCTTGCCTCAAAGGCCGCTTCTCGTCGCGATACGGCGATAAACTTCCATTTCCTTCATGATCTGCTGATAAATCTCCACCAATTCGTCGCTGTACATGCCCGCTCGAAGCGGCTCGACGATTTTCACCGCGAGATCGTGAATCGGCGTCAGCCCCATATTGGCAGCCAGCCCTTTCAATGTATGTGCATGGCGGAACGCCGTATCCGCATCCTTTTCCTTCAATGCCTCATCCAGTCCCGCAAAAGCAGGATCGTCGAGAAATTTCTTATAGCATTTCGCGTAGAAATCCTCTTTATTCAGAAATCTGACAAGCGCGCCGTCTACATCGCAGCCGCGCTCGCGAAGCTCGTTCAGCAACGCGCTCATAGTCTCGCCTCCGAAGTCATACTTTGTTGATTATTTTACCATGACTGGAGTTTATTTGCACGTTATTTTTTAGGAACCAAGGAGCAGAAAAAACCGCGCACATATCTTCCGACATGCACGCGGTTCCTCTGTCCTCCTTATTTTACGGAAATTGTTACAGTCTCGCCATTAACGTCCCACTCCTTGCTAAATCCGTCCAACGTCCCATAAACGATAGCGTCCGCCAACGTAACTTTCCGCAACGGTTCCTCGTTCTTTTTGACAATTTCCGTCAGCTTGTCATTTCCCGAAATCGCAACCGTGATGTGATCGGTGACCTCGAAGCCGTTTTCGCGGCGCATGACCTGCACCTTGCTGATGATCTCGCGGACAAAGCCCTCCTCAATCAGTTCCGGCGTCAGCGTCGTTTCAAGCGCAACGGTCACTCCGCCGTAACGCTGGCAGAGATAGCCCTCGGTCTGCGCCATCGTGACCTCGACGTCCTCGGGCAGAAGATCGATACCGCCGTCGGCAAGTTCGAGATGCAGCTTGCCTGTCGAGTCGAGTTCTGTCTTTGCCGCATGCCCATTCACCTGTGCCAGGGCGCTCTTGATGGCACTCATGCGTTTCCCGGCCTTCGGCCCCAGCACCTTGAACTGCGGCTTGAAGCTGTAAGAAAGATACGCCTCCATATCGTCCTTGAATGTGACGGCCTTGACGTTCAGCTCGTTCTCGATAACCTCGACAAAAAACGGAGAAAGTGTGCGTTCCGCCTTGACGAAAAGATTAGCTACGGGCTGGCGATTCTTGATGTTCGCCTCGTTGCGGGCGGCGCGCCCCAGCACGACGATTTCGAGGACCAACTCCATATCCTTTTCCAAAACCTCGTCGATGAACGACTCGTCCGCCTGCGGAAAATCGCAGAGATGCACACTCTCCGGCGCGTTTTTGTCGACGGAGCAGACGAGATTGCGGTAGATATTCTCGGTGATGAAAGGCACCATCGGCGCGGCCGCCTTGGCAACCGTTACGAGCGCGGTATAAAGCGTCATATAGGCGTTGATCTTGTCCTGCTCCATGCTCTTCGCCCAGAACCGCTCGCGGCTGCGACGCACATACCAGTTGGAAAGCTCCTCGACGAACTCCTGCAGCGCCTTAGCCGTCTCCGTCACGCGGTACGCGGAAAGATGGCCGTCCACTTCTTTGACCAATGTATGGAGCCGCGACAAAATCCATTTGTCCATGACGCCGAGGGTCGACTTGTCCAGCACATGCTTCGTCGGGTCGAAATCGTCAATGTTCGCGTACAGTACATAGAATGCGTAAGTATTCCAAAGCGTGCCCATAAACTTGCGCTGACCTTCCTGCACCGCCGCGTCATGGAAACGGTTCGGCAGCCAGGGGGCGCTGTTCTCATAGAAATACCAGCGAATCGCGTCCGCGCCGTGACGGCGCAGAGCGTCCATCGGGTCGACGGCGTTGCCCTTGGACTTCGACATTTTCTGCCCGTCCTTGTCCTGCACATGACCGAGCACGATGACGTTCTTGTACGAAGACTGATGGAACAGCAGAGTGGAAATGGCAATCAGCGAATAGAACCATCCGCGCGTCTGGTCGACAGCCTCGGAAATGAAGTCCGCAGGGAAATGGCCCTCGAAAATTTCCTTATTCTCGAACGGATAATGCCACTGGGCGAAGGGCATCGCACCCGAGTCAAACCAGCAATCGATGACCTCCGGCACGCGGTGCATCTCGCCGCCGCATTTCTCGCACTTGATTGTCACATTGTCGATATACGGACGGTGCAGCTCAATATCATCCGGGCAATTCGAGGAAAGGGATTTCAATTCCTCAATGGAGCCGACGGAATGCTGGCAGCCGCATTTGCACTCCCAGATATTGAGCGGCGTACCCCAATAGCGGTTGCGGCTGATGCCCCAGTCCTGCACATGCTCGAGCCAGTCGCCGAAACGCCCCGTGCCGATGGTGGGCGGAATCCAATTCACTGTATTGTTGTTCGCAATCAATTCGTCGCGGACCGCCGTCATGCGGATAAACCAAGACTCCCGCGCATAGTAAAGGAGCGGCGTGTCGCAGCGCCAGCAGTGCGGATAGCTGTGCTCGAAAACCGGCGCTTTGAGCAACTTGCCGGAAATCTTCAAATCCTTCAAAATCAGCGGGTCTGCGTCCTTGACGAATACGCCGGGCCAGCTTGTTTCCTCGGTCATGTTGCCGTGAGCGTCGACGAACTGCACAAAGGCCAGGTCGTATTTCGCGCAGACGCGGCCGTCGTCCTCACCGAATGCCGGAGCCATGTGGACGATGCCAGTGCCGTCCTCGGTGGTAACATAGCCGTCGCAAGTCACGATAAACGCTTTCTTGTTGATTTTTCCCACGGCAAACGGATAAAGCGGCTCGTACTCGCGGAACTCCAATTCCTTGCCCTTCATGCGCTCCAGGACCTCGCGTGGCTCTTCGCTGTCCGCGAACACGCTCTCCACAAGGGCCTCCGCCATATAATAAACAATCCCGCCCACGCGGATTTTCACATAGTCGACCTCGGGATTCACGCAGAGCGCGAGGTTCGACGGCAGCGTCCAGGGCGTCGTCGTCCAGGCGAGGAAATAAGCGTCCTCCCCTGCCGCCTTGAACTTGACGATAGCGGAACGCTCCTTGACGTCCTTGTACCCTTGCGCGACCTCGTGAGAAGAAAGCGGAGTGCCGCAGCGAGGGCAGTACGGGACGACCTTGTGCCCCTTGTAGAGCAGGCCTTTCTCCCAAATCTCCTTCAGCGCCCACCAGACGGACTCTATATAGTTATTTTCGTAAGTGATATACGGATGCTCCATGTCCGCCCAGAAGCCGACCACATCGGAGAATTCCTCCCACATGCCTTTATACTGCCAGACCGACTCGCGGCATTTCTTGATGAAAGGCTCGATGCCGTAATTTTCAATCTGCTCCTTGCCGTTTATGCCGAGAGCCTTCTCCACTTCAAGCTCCACCGGCAGACCGTGAGTAT
>JAGAZS010000274.1 GCA_017939945.1 Schwartzia sp. (in: firmicutes) | reverse complement strand
CTTCGCCTGCATATCGGCGCCCGTCACGGCGAACCACGCCGCCGACTGGAATTCCAATGTCGCGCCGAGGAACGTCATTTCGAGTACCGCCTCGCCGTTCTCGTTGCCGACAAGCGCGTTAGCTGCTTCATAGGCGGCGACGTCCATCACGCCGGACGGACGGATGCCGCTGGACTGATGGAAAAATCTGCCCTCGTCCTGCACCGTCGTCAAAGGACCGGGCGTTTTCACAAGGATGCTCATGACGCGCCGCCCTCCTTTTTCATCCGCTCATATTCGTCGGGCGTGATCGGCACGAAGCGGATATAGTCGCCCGCCTCGCAGAGCACGGGATTCTCGCTGGTCGGATCGTAAAAGGGCGTCGGCGTCATGCCGATCAGCCGCCAGCCCCCCGGCGACGCCATTGGGTAAACGCCGGTCTGACTGCCGCCGATGCCCACCGAGCCCGCAGGAATCGAAACCCTCGGCGTCTTCAGCCGTGGCGCGGCGATGCGCTCGTCCATGCCGCCCAAATAGACAAAGCCCGGCAAGAAGCCGAGCATATAAACACGGTATTCTGTTCCCGCGTGGATGTCGATGATTTCCTTTTCGGAAAGTCCCGTCAGTTCCGCCATGCCCGCCAGGTCTTCGCCGTACTTGCCGCCGTAGCAGCAGGGAATTTCCAGCACGCGCTTTTTTTCCATATCCGCCGCCGCGCCGTCCAATTCCGCCGCCGCCGCCTCGATGCGCCGCGAAAGCTCCTGCATGGTAATCATCGAGGGATTGTATTCCACCAAAAGAGAGCGGTACGTGGGGATCATCTCCCGCACGCCCGCTGCCTTTTCCGCCGACAGGGATTTTTTCAGCGCGTTGACCTTGCGGTTCACGTCCTCGGAAATCACGTTCCCGAAGTCCGCCACCAGCGCCCTGTCCCCCGCCGGAAGGATTCTCATGCTTGCCATGTTATTATTTCGTCGCTTCCATGAACTCGTCGAGGACCGCCTTGCGCATCTTCTCGTACAGCTCCGGCTGCTTGCCGCCTACCGGTTTGCCGTCGATCTTGTCCACGCGGACGCAGAGGTTGCTGGAGCTCGTGACCAGGACTTCCTCAGCATTCATCAGATCGTTCAGATAGTAAGGCGTCTCGCTGACCGCGATGCCCAGCTCCTTGCACTTCTTGATCAGATGCGCGCGCGCGATGCCCGGCAGGATCAGTTCGTCCGTCGGCGCCGTGAACAGCTTGCCGTCCTTGATGATATGGCAGTTGCTGTGCGCGCACTCGGTCACGCGTCCGCCCGGGCGATAGAGAATCGCCTCATGGCAGCCGGCTTTCTTGGCTTTCTCTGCCGCCATGACCGACGGGATCAGGTTCAGCGTCTTGATATTGCAATGGAAGAAGCGCGTATCCGGTTCGGTGATGACCTGCACCGGCTTCGAGCCGTCGTTGATCTCCGCCGGAACCAGCATGACCCAGAGATTGCCCGGCCCCTCGGTGAAAACGTGATTGCGGATGCCCGTGCCGCGCGTGACTTGATAATAAACGAACAGATTGCCCGTGTCCATTTTCTTGACGAGGTCGTTCAAGAGGTCCTTCAGTTCCTGCTTCGTCACAGGCATGTTGATGTCCAAAAGCGACGCGCTGTTGAAGAAGCGCTCGATATGATCGTCAATCGCGAAAATGTGGTAATTGCGCGAGGGACCCGCATCGTACACGCCGTCGCCGAACCAGTGGGAACGGTCGTTCATCGGGATCGACATATTTTCCAGTTCATCGTACTTTCCGTTGTAATAGCCAAGAGTTTTCATTCTGTTTTTTTCCTCCTCAAAATAGATCGAAAATAAAGTTAAACTGCAGCGGCGGCGACCGCCAGCTCCGCGTCGATTTTGGCCCCCAGGGCGTCGATAATCTCCTGCTCCACGCTCTCCTCGAAGCCGTCCACATGCGTCACTCGCTCATGGGTAATGCCGTCGACGCTGCCGATTTCCACCGTCTCCTTCATGTATTCGGCAGCCCATGCGTAGTTTGGCATCAGGTGCTTGCCTTCCATGATGGAAAGATAGGCGGCGAGACCGTACGCGCCCCAGTTCGACACGCTGGCGATGACCAGATAATCGACCTTCACGACGCAGGGAACAAGCGAAAGCTCCTGCTTGATAATATCGGCGACATTGCCCATGCCGATCTCGTTGCCGCCGTCCCCGACGCCCACCGTCCGGATGTCGTACTCGTGCGCGATCTGGAACAGGATATCCGTCGGCGCGTTGTGCTCGCTGATGGAAATGCCGCGCATATTCGCGTAATCGTTCTCCGCGTTCAGCCCGCAGCGCTCCACCGAAATCATGCCCACGGGGTGATACTCGAAAATCATCTGCCGGAAAAAGTCGACATCCACACCGACTTCTGCCGTAGCGACCTCGAAATCACGAATCCGGAAAAGCTCCGCGTTTTCCGGCTCGGTGACGATCACCGGACGGAATCCCATATCCCGCAGCACGCTCGCCAGCACCGCCGTACCCGTCGGCCCGTCCGTTTCCGGATAGCCCGCCACATAAAAGCCCGTCGTCAGCAAAACGACGCCGCGCTTCCACGAGCAGATTTCCTCCGCCGCCTGACGGCAGTAATCCGCCTCCATGTGCGGACGCAGCTTCGTCATGCCGCGTTGGGAGTGCCGCAGAATAATGTCCTCAATATGCTCCATACATTCCACCTCCAAAAATAAAAAGCCCCGCGACGTCGGCCCAATTTGCACCGATGCCGCAAGGCTTCACTGCCATTTTCTGCCAAATGGCAGTATAACATGACGGTATGAGGTTGTCTACGCAATCGGCGCATGTATATCTGTATACATGATTACGCCAACGATTTTTCGCATGGTGCCTTACCTGACAGACTGATAAATCCGCGCCTCCAACGGGCGCAGGATTGACGTCTCCCCCGGCCTCTCGCTGTCCATGACCAACTCTTTGCCGGCAATGATCTCTTCGGGAATCTTCGCCGGCTCCAAAGAAAAATTCACGACGGTCACCAGCTGATGGCTGCTCACCGTGCGGGCGAAGGCGAAAATCTGCTCGTCATTAGGCAAAAGCTCCTGATAGCCGCCCGCCCGCAGCGCCGGATGGCTCCGCCGGAACTCCACAAGCCGCCGATACCATGAAAAAACGGAATTATCGTCCCACATTTCCACTTCGCCGTTTTGCACCGCGTAATCGTCATGCACGGGCAGCCAAGGCTTTCCCGTGGTGAAGCCCGCGTTGTCACCGGTGTTCCATTGCATGGGCGTGCGGGCGTTGTCTCGGCTGAAGAAATGCACAAACTTCATCGCTTCCTTGGGCAAGAAGCCTTCATTCAAGGCGATCTCATACTGCCCGCGGGAAGAAATATCGTTGTAGTCGCCAATGGACGGCCATGCCACATTGGATAAGCCAAGCTCCTGCCCCTCATAAATGAAAGGCGTCCCCCGCAGGGTGAGCAGGATTGTCGCCATTGCCTTCGCGGCCTTTTCCCTGTCCGCGCCCAATCTCCGCAGGTAATCCAAATGACGGGTAATCCCGGGAATATCCCCGAACCCGTCGCCCGTGGTATCCGCGAAGCTCCTCGGATAAATCTGGTAAACAGACGTCGTTTGCCACCACTTCAGCGGCGTATGTTCGCGATCTTCCGCCAAAGCGACGGACGCCGCCGACAGGACACAGGCGCAGGACAACGCCGCGCACCATTTCCCGGCGAGTGTCCCGATAAATCGTTTCAACACCATTTGACCGACCTCCTTGCGTATGTCTGTATGATTCTATATCATTTGCCGCTTTTCCTGCAACAAAAAGGCTTCCAAGCAAAAAGCTCAGAAGCCTTGATAATTCCGGCAGAAAGGAGAAGCCGCCCCTATTGCACGTCATACATATCTTCCAAAGAAATAATCCTGACGTCATTCCGGCTCTGTCCCTCCGCCCCTGCTCTGACAAAAAATCCATATCGCGCGCAATTCATTCCGGTGCCCTGAACCTGCGAGATTTCAGTGTCTATCATTTTTTGAGTCATCAGCTGTTTTTGAAACTTCGCTTCATAAAAAACATACCCTTTTGCGTCCTGCGTGACCACATTAAATTCTCCGTTTTTGTGTTCTTTAGGCAAATCATAATAATATTTCCCGATTCGCTCAAACGGTTCCTCCAGCAACCCGGCTTGATTCCTGCGAATCAGATATTGACGGCAAATGCGCTCAAACCGTTTCGGTACATAAGCGGTTTCAAAATCCGGCCCAACGTAGCGCTTATAAAACTGATCCGGAGCCATGACTTGTCTCTGCGAAGCATAACGAAAAATATACCGATAATAAAAAAGTGAAAGGTTGTCATCAATATAATATCCCGCACGTTTTTTATTGTTTTCATCATTGATTGGCGCCTCCTTCACCACCAATTCCATATAAATCAACTTTCTCAGTATGTCGGAAAGTGTCGGGCTGCTCGAGATATGGGACTGGGAAAGGATGTCGCTGAACCGGGAGAAACCTTTTGCCAACGTCTCAAAAACCACGTTCGCGTTCGCTATCTTGGAAAGCTCCGCCTGCAAATACAGCGCAATCTCATTTTCCAGCCTTGCCCCCGGTGCGAGAATAAGTTCCATCAGGTTTTCCTTTACGGATGCCTGCGGCTGTACCAGACGATTATAGTAAGGAATTCCCCCAAGCGCACTATAAAGGCGAACTTTATCTTCGGAAGAGAACGACGGATAAAACTTTGCCGATTCGTAATAATCCATCGGTTTCAGGTGAATTGCAAGGGAAATACGCCCGTATAACGGATTATGCGCAAGCAGCATCGATTTCATGGTTTCCATAAAAGAGCCGCACAATATCAGCTTCAGGTGCGAACTCCCCTCATAACGGTCAAGAAGGGACTGCAAAATACTGTCCAACCCTTTGACCATACTCCGCAGATAAGGATATTCATCCAGAACAAGAATCATCTCCGCCTTCGTCGACTGCTTGAACAGGAATTCGAGAACCTCCTCCATAGACTGAAAGGCAAGACTCGGATAATCATACTTCTCCGAAATCAAAGCCGAAAGGCTATCAATATTGTTTCTTTCGCTCGTTTCCTTGCATTCATAGTAAATGGATGGACTCGAAACTTTTTCAAGAGAATGTTTTATAAGTTCGCTCTTGCCAACACGCCGCCGCCCGTAAATCAAGACAGCAGCCTGGTCGTCTGTCCGATAAGCAGAGCAAAGCTTTTTCAGTTCCGTCTCTCGACCGATAAATTTCATACAAAAGCTCCTCTCAAGTTTAGTCGGATTGATTTTAGTAAAAAAAATCCGACTAAATTATACGCTACAATAGTCAAACAGTAAAGTGCTTATCATGGTCAGTCCTGAATTATCTCCGGCGTATCCCCCTGCGTTGGTTCATGAACGGTCTGCATTGTCGAATCAACGTTCAAAAGCACCCGGAGCCAAAATGATTTCTCCATGCAAAAAAGGCTTCCGAGCAAAAAGCTCAGAAGCCTTGATAATTCTGGCGGAGAGAGTGGGATTTATATCAATACATCATTCATTCTATTGTTCCATTAGAATCCCCTCCTATTGTTTAAGTACCGGCTTTCCATTCTTATCCGGTAGGAACATCCTGCATTTCCGATCTCCACACGACCAGTAAAATTCGCCCTTCTTTTGCTTGCTCGGCCAGCGGTGCAAATACTCCTTTCCGCAAGTCGGACATTTGAAGATCGCCGGTGCGCCATTGCAATCCGAGAACATGGCGTTGCAATGCTCGCGATCCTCGCACGCCCAAAACGTACCGTTCTTTCCCCGGATCATCCGGAGCTGCTTTCCGCACTGTGGGCAAGTGGCCGTTTTTGTCGTCACCTCAGCTCTCGCCTTCGCCGCCTCAAAATCCGGCTTCCCCTTTTTATCCGGCACTGTCGTTTTACAATCCGGATAGCCAGTGCAGCCCCAGAAAAATCCGTTCGCCCCTTTGCGTCTCG
>JAGAZS010000273.1 GCA_017939945.1 Schwartzia sp. (in: firmicutes) | reverse complement strand
CCGTTCAGCGCCGTGACGGGAGGCGCGCCTTTGGGCGTGAACCGTTTGACGAGTTCCTTCGCCTCGACGATTGTTTCTTCGTTCATATCAAAGTTCCACCCGGACGGTGGCGGGCATGCCGAGCCGGAGGCGATTGTCCGCGTCGTCGACGTAGACGCGGATCTCATAGAGGAGCGATGTGCGCAGTTCGTCGGTCTGCACCGTCTTCGGCGTGAATTCCGCCGTGCCGGAGATATAGCCCACCTGCCCCTCGATGGGGTCCTTCGGGAAACTGTCGATGATGACCGTCGCCTTTTGCCCTTCGTGGACTTTTCCGAGATCGGTCTCGCGGATATAGGCGCGCACCCATTTCTTGTCGTTCAGGGACAGCTTGAAGACAGCCAGCTGCGGCGACGCCATGTCGCCGACCTCCAGCAGCCGGGAACGGATCACGCCGTCCGACGGGGCGATCAGTTCCGTTTCCTTCAAAAGATATTCCTGCCGTGCCAGTTCCTGCCGCAGCGATTCCAGCTTCGCTTCCGCCTGCGCGATTTCCTCGACGCGCGGGCCTGCCACTGCTTCCGCGTAAGCCTGCTCCGCTGCCGCGGTCTCTGCCGCCGCTGCCGCCGCCTGGGAAATCGCATTGTCCAGTTCCTGGACGCTGACGCCTTCCACCTCGTCAAAAATCTGCTGACGGCGGACCATGACGCCTTCCGCAAATTCCGACTTGGCACGGGCCGCGTTCAGGGCTTCCTCCGCCCGATGGATTTCCTCGGGACGCGTGCCGTTGTGCAGCAGCTCCACGGCGCTTTCCTGCGCCTGGATCTCGGCCCGCGTCTTCGCCATCGTCAGACGGAGCTCTTTCGTCTCGAGCCGCGCCAATACTTGTCCTTTTTTCACCGAGTCCCCTTCCGCGACGAGCAGCTCGCCCAGGCGGTCGCTGCCGCGGAACGCAAGCGAGACTTCCCGGATATCGACGTTGCCCGACAGGCGAAGCTCCCGGGCGGACTGCTCCTTTTCCCGCTGTTCATGCTGATAATAGAACAATCCGCCCACGAGCACGAGCAGGACGGCCACCGCGATCATCATTTTTCGGTTGTTTCCCATGCTGAAAACTCCTTTTCTATACCATTTTTCGGGCAATCATCATATCCATGCAGTGCCGGTGCGGCATCCCGCCGCTGTCGCAGTCGAAAATCGTCTCCTCGCACAATTCGAGCTTCCAGTTTCCGCGATAATGGGAAAACAGCTCCCCCGTCTGCCAGTAAAATTCCTTGTCGTGTTCCCAGTCCGGCGCAGTGTCGATAAATTCCTTTTCCACAAAGGTGTCGAGGACGTTGATCCCGCCCGTCCTCGTATGCTCGCGAAAGCCGCGCATCACGCTTTCCCGTTTTTCCGGCGGCACATATTCGAGCACATCGGTGGAATAAATGACGTCATAATCGTTGATAAGTTCATGATGCAAAAAATCGGCCTGAAAAAAATCGACATGAACGCCCGCGGCCTTCGCGAGCCCCCGTCCCTTTGCCAGTCCGCTGGCCGCAATATCGAAGGCGGTCACATGATATCCGTTCCGGGCAAAAAATACCGCCGCCTGTCCCTCGCCGCAGCCCACGTCCAAAAGCCGAAGAGGACGCTCCGGCGTCATCAGCCGCAGTACCTCATGGGCGAGGCGGTTGATTTTCCTGCCCCAATAGAAGCCCTCTTGCCGATACTTTCCCTCATACTGCGTGGTGTACGTCTCATGGCCCAAAAGGAAATCGGTGCTGACGCCGAAATAGGAAGCGATCTTTGCGAGGACGCCGATGTTCGGCTCGATTTTCCCTTTTTCCCAATTCGACACGGTCTGTCGAGAAAGCTCCAGCGACTCGGCCAGTTCCCTTTGCGTCAGCCTGCGTTCCGTTCGGAGCCGGGCGACGCGGTCGGAAAAATCGCTCATAGACTCGCTCCTTTCGCCGCCGGAAAAGATGAAAAACGCAAATATCTATGACAAAAATACCCGGCTATGTCAAACCTATTTGACACAGTCGGGTATAAAAATCCGTTTGCCGCTTTCGCCGCTTTTTTCGTCGTCCCCGGATGTGAACTTGCTTCGCGCATATTATACATATCCGTCACGTCCTCATCGCTTTCGTGATATCCCTGAGGCCTATTGTAGCACAGCAATCCTATGAAGGCAAGAAACATTCATAATTTTGCATACAATTGATACTGACAACCGGCTGAATCCTCCAATCGGTTGTCAGTATTCCGTCATGGGTATATCGGTTTATACGCTGTTCCCGTCAAGCAACAGTTTCGTGAACGCGGAACGGCTGATGACGCCGACGAGCGAACCGTTCCTTGTGACGAATACGCGCTTGATCTTCTTTTCAAACATGACGTTTCCGACGGCTTCGATATCGTCCATCTCGTCGACTGTGACAGCCGGGGACGTCATGATATCTCCCGCCGTGTTTGCCATGCACTTCCGCAAAGAGTCCTGGTACTCCTGGAGTTTGTTTTCGTTGGTCACGCCCCAAAGGCAGACTTTCCAGATGCTCGGCTCGTTCGGCTGGATTTCCTTCCGCATGAGGTCGTACTCGCTTACCACCCCAAGCACGGTATTGAAGTCGTTGACCACGGGAAGGCCCGAAATATTGTGTTTGAGCATGAGGGCGGCGATTTCCTTGATGGGGGTGTCTACCAACACCGAGACCACTTGCCTTTGCATTATGTCTTTTGCGCGCATATTGATTACCTCCATACTATTGAAAAATAGGCATTCCTTGACGCCGGGTGTGTCCTCCGTCTGTTTGCTGCCTGACTGGACGCCGGTATGCGCTGTTTATTTGTCGGCGCGGGTTACGTTGTCGCCGTAAATCGTCTTGAAATCGTCCCGCATGGAGACGGGAATCCAGCCGTATTTCTCGCAGTCGGCGCGCATCTTGTCCGCCTTTTCGGTGCAGCCCAGCTCGCGGTCGAGATCGTCGCATAGCAGGGCGAAGGACAGCGCTTTGTATTTGTTTTTCGAGATCGTGTAGTTGAGCATGCTGGAGTCGCCGGAACTGTTGCCGAAAGCCAGTACCGGCTGCTTGCCGATCTCGCGGGCGATATTCGCGACCTTGTTCATTTTCACGTCCTTCAGCGTGAAATTGCCCCGGAGAATCTCGTCGTCCGCCGTGAACATATAATCCAGCCCGTCGGCCCCGTCCTGATGGGAGGCGAGATGGACAATATCGGTGCCAATGATGTTGTCCGACTCTATGGGAAGTATGCCGTTCACGAGAATACGGAGCGTCTGCCGGTCCGTGCCGGATACGATGAAGCATTTGAAGCGGTTCGCGTTGAGGTAGGAGACGACCTCCACCATGGGCAGATAAAAACCTTCCCCGCGCTTCAGGTTTTTCATTCCCTCCGCAGGCGTTCGCATGAATTTCCGCACGAAGCGCTCATATTCGGGCAGCGTCATGCCGGAAAAGACCGACTCCTGGGACTGCGCCTGGCGCAAATCCATATCCTTCGGCATTTTCCGCGTCCGTTCGGGCTTCGGGTTCGGGATGCCGACCTCCTCAATCGTTGCCTTGACTTCCTCGGCATACGACTTGTCCGCCGGATCGGGCGTGAAGCTCTTGTCGTTCAGCGCGCGCTCCAGGTACAGCATCCATTCAAAATAGCAGGGCGTCGTTTCGCAGATCAGCGTGCCGTCAAGGTCGAAAACCGCGATGCGGTCCTCCACGGGAATGTAATGACTGCTCCCCGGATCGGTCACATCCTCGACATACCTTGTTAGCGCACGGAACGAAAACGCGTCCTCGTTCCAATACCTGAAGTCACTGCCGTTACGGCTCACGGAGATTTTCGACAGCTCCTCCCGCGTCGCCGCCTCGCCCGCAGGTGCGTAAAGTGCTGCGCCCAGCCCGATAGCCGCCGCCAGCACGGCAGCGCAAAGTTTGTTTCCTTTCATTGCGTCATCATCCTTTGTAATAATTTTTGAGTACGTTTTATTATACTATTTTTGCGTGCATTTGTCCTTAACGAAGCTTTCAAAAATTTCATTTTTGGCGCGGCCGTGAAAAAATCCCGTGTCGTGCATTGCCCTCGGCGGAAAAATGTGTATAATACTTTATATTGGATAGAATGAACAGAAAACATCGGAAAGGGGCACGGCGGATGCAGGGAGAGGAAATCATCCGGCTGGAGGGGCTGACGAAATGGTATGAGGACGGGCACACGGTGCTTGACCATATCGATCTTTCCATACGGCGGAACGAGTTCCTGACGCTTTTGGGACCGTCGGGCTGCGGAAAGACCACGACGCTTCGGCTCATCGCGGGCTTCGAGACGCCGTCGGAGGGGCGCATCCTCTTTGACGGGCAGGACATCAGCCAAACGCCGCCTTATCGACGCCGCATCAATACGGTTTTCCAGAAGCACGCGCTTTTTCCGCACATGAACGTATTTGAGAACGTGGCCTTCGGCCTGACGGTGAAAAAAATGCCGAAGGACGAGATCGAGGAGCGCGTCGGGAAAATGCTGGCGCTGGTGAATCTCGAGGGCTATGAGAAACGCCCGGTGGACTCGCTTTCGGGCGGCCAGCAGCAGCGCATCGCTATCGCCCGCGCCCTCGTCAACGAGCCGGAGGTGCTGCTGCTCGACGAGCCGCTGTCGGCTCTCGATTTGAAGCTCCGGCGCGACATGCAGGTGGAGCTCAAGCGCATCCAGCAGCGGGTCGGCTCGACCTTCATCTATGTGACCCACGACCAGGAAGAAGCGCTGACGATGAGCGATTCGATTGTCGTGATGAACGAAGGGCGCATCCAGCAGGCCGGGCGGCCCGAGGACATTTACAACGAGCCGAAAAATCCCTTCGTGGCGGATTTCATCGGCGAGAGCAATATCCTGCCGGGGCATATGATCCGCGACGGGCTCGTCCGATTTTCGGACCACGATTTTCCCTGCGTCGACAAGGGCCTCGGCGTGGATATCGCCGTGGATGTGGTGGTGCGGCCCGAGGACGTGGCTATCGTCGGCGCGGAGCAGGGAATGATCCGCGGGACGGTGGAGTCCGTCACCTTCATGGGTGTGCATTATGAGATGCGGATCGTGGGCGAGGACGGCTTTCGATGGCTTGCGCAGAGCACGGCCATGACGCCGGAGGGGACGACCGTCGGCATGGATATCGGCCCGAACGAGATCCACGTCATGAAGAAGGAGGAATGCTGATGGGACGGCGTTTCCTCGCATACCCGTATCATCTTTGGACGCTTCTCTTTACGGTCATTCCGCTGGCGCTCATCGTGTATTTCGCCTTCACGGACCGGTACAATGCCGCTTTTACTTTAGACAACCTCAGGCAGGCGGCGCAGCCCGTGTATCTCGGCGTGCTCTGGCATTCCGTCTGGCTCGCGGCCGTATCGACCTTCCTCTGCTTTCTCGCCGGCTACCCGATGGCGATGATCCTCGCGAAAAGCGGCGTCCGCTATCGCCGGATGCTCGCCATGCTCAT
This sequence comes from Schwartzia sp. (in: firmicutes), assembly GCA_017939945.1. Taxonomy (GTDB): domain Bacteria; phylum Bacillota; class Negativicutes; order Selenomonadales; family Selenomonadaceae; genus RUG12372. Next base: position 2,375 of record JAGAZS010000273.1, on the reverse strand, counting down.
CGTCGTGCCGATGTGGATGAATTTTCTGCTGCGCACCTATGCGTGGATGACGCTTCTCGAAAAGAACGGCGCCGTCAACGCGCTGCTTTCGTTTCTCGGGCTGCCGCCGATCCATATCCTCTACACGGACTATGCGGTGCTGCTTGGCATGGTGTATAATTTCCTGCCCTTCATGATTCTGCCGATCTATTCGGTGCTCATGAAGATGGACAAGAGCCTGCTCGAAGCGGCGGAAGACCTCGGCGCAGACGCCTGGACTTCCTTCCGGCGCGTGACGTTTCCGCTGTCGCTGCCGGGCGTTTATGCGGGCACGATCATGGTCTTCATGCCCGCGGTCACGACCTTCGTCATTTCGCGGCTTCTCGGCGGCGGACAGTACATGCTGGCGGGCAACGTCATCGAGCAGCAGTTCCTCGCCATCGGCAACTGGAATTTCGGCTCGGCCCTTTCGGTGCTGATGATGGTCCTGATCCTTCTGAGCATGGTCGGCCTTTCCCGGTATGACAAGGACGGCAGCGGAGGGTACTTCCTATGATGCGCTTTCTTCGCCATTCCTATACGGCAATCATTCTGGGCTTCCTCTACCTGCCGATCTTCATCCTGATCGTGTTTTCCTTCAACGCGTCGAAATCCCGCGCGGTTTGGGGAGGCTTCACGCTGCGGTGGTATGAGGAACTCGTCGAGAGCGAGGCCATCCTCGACGCGCTTTCCTATACGCTCTCCGTGGCGGTGATTTCCTCGCTGGCAGCCACGGTCATCGGGACGCTGGCGGCCTACGCGATCTACCGCGAGATGCGGCCCTTCGAGCGGAAGCTCTCGATGAATCTCACCTATGTGCCGCTGCTCAATCCCGATATCGTGACGGGCATTTCGCTGATGCTGCTGTTTATCTTCGTCGGGATGAAGCTCGGCTTCGGTTCGCTGCTCCTGTCGCACATCATTTTCAATGTGCCCTATGTGATCCTGACTGTCCTGCCGAAGCTCAGGCAGTTTGACCGCAACCTCTACGACGCGGCCCTCGACCTCGGCGCGAGTCCGGCATACGCCTTTCGGCGCATCGTGCTGCCGGAGATCCTGCCCGGCATCCTGACGGGCGCGCTCTTTGCCTTCACGTTGTCGGTGGACGATTTCGTCATCAGCTTTTTCACGACGGGCTCCGGCGTAAACAATCTCTCCATCTTGATTTACTCGATGGCGAGGCGCGGCATCCATCCGACGATCAACGCGCTCTCGACGCTGCTGTTCCTGACCGTGCTCGGGCTCCTCATCACGGTGAACCTTCGCACAAGAAGGAAAGAGTGAAGAGTGGAGGCGGGGCAAAGATATGGTATAATGTAATGGGCAGAGTAATAAAATATTTATTTGAGGGGGAAATGATATGAAGGGTATGAGCAAAACATTCTTCCTGCTGCTGATGTGCGGCGTTCTTGCGGCGCTCCTGGTCGGCTGCGGGGGCGGGCAGAAGACCGCGCAGCGGGAGCTCAAGGTTTACAACTGGGGCGACTACATCGACCCGGAAATTCTGAAGAGCTTCGAGAAGGAAACGGGCATCCACGTCATTTACGACACCTTTGCGACGAACGAGGACATGTATGTGAAGGTCAAGGCGGGCGGCAGCGACTACGACGTCGTCATCCCGTCGGATTATATGATTTCGCGCATGCTGCGCGACGGTCTCCTCGAGAAGCTCGACTTCTCGAAGATTCCGAACTACGCGAAAATCGCGGATAAATTCAAGAATCTCGAATTCGACCCGAAGAACGAATATTCCGTGCCGTATATGTGGGGGACCGTAGGCATCGCTTACAACAAAAAGATGGTGACGGATCCCGTGGACAGCTGGGGCATCCTTTGGGATCAGAAATACGCGAAACAGATCTTCATGCTTGACAGTCCGCGCGATTCTATTGGGATCACGCTGAAATATCTCGGCTACTCGCTGAATACGGGCAACGAAGCGGAACTTGCGGCGGCGGGCAAGAAGCTCGTGGAGCAGAAGCCCCTCGTGCTGGCCTATCTCGTGGACGAGGCCAAGGACAAGATGATCGCGGGCGAGGGCGCCCTTGCCGTGGTCTGGTCGGGGGACGCGATGTTCATGATGGAGAAGAACCCGGATCTCGCCTACGCCATCCCGAAGGAAGGCACGAACCTCTGGTTCGACTCGATGGTCATCCTCAAGGGCGCGAAGCATAAGGCTGAAGCGGAGGAATTCATCAACTACATGACGCGTCCGGATATTGCGAAGAAGAATGTCGAGTATATCGGCTACGCTTCGCCGATTCCCGAGGTTGTGTCGCAGCTGCCGGAGGACGTGAGGAAAAATATCGCCGCCTATCCCGAGGATGCGCTCTTGAGGAACGCGGAGGTTTTCAATG
>JAGAZS010000272.1 GCA_017939945.1 Schwartzia sp. (in: firmicutes) | reverse complement strand
TGATGTGGTTTCCGGTGTCATTTTGCACCTCTTGTATTCCTATTGGCGGGAAAAGCGCGGGTTGCCTTGCCCGTCCGATGTTATAGGTTTTATTTCATCAGAGCAGGACAACGCTCACAAATATGCTGGAATGATGCTCCATCCCCATATTTCCCCGGAGGATTTTCTTGAATCTGCGTATGCGGAAACCGTGATACAACCGGATGGCACGGAGAAAATTATCGAAAAGACACGGCGCAATCCGTTGAAAGAGGTCTACGGTGACTATATCCGCGATTTTGCGCCGTTTGCCGAAAAACTCCCCGCATTCGGGGAGCGGCTGAAAGCTTACAGGGATGGGGAAATTCCCCCCGAGGAACTGGACAAGAGCGCTCCCGTTCTTGGAATTCTGCGGGAATGTATTCTGGACGCCATCAAGGGGGGAGAAGTGATCAACTGGGACGCGCCGCCGATTAGTGTGGCTAAGGACAAAAAAGAAATCCAGGCGGCGCTGAATATGTATCCCGAACCGTGGTACAAGCTGTTGGTGCATCCGACGGTCATCGCGGGCGCGTCTGTCATTTTCAATGGCGCGGATCAAACGGGCGCGTCGATCATCCAATCCGCGCAGGCTGCCATGGTGCTTTACAAAGACCCGTTGGTACGGCAAAATACGGAGGTTTCGGATTTTGCACTGCGCGATCTCCTCGATCCCTCGCGAGAGGTCTCACTTTTCTATGTCGTCCAGCCTAACGACATCCCGAAGGTCAAACCGTTGACGCGCCTTTTTGTCAACGCCATGCTTTCCAAACTTGTGCGAGATATGAAATATGATGCGCCGACGCAAAAGCAGCAGCGGCTTTTGATGCTTTTTGACGAGTTCCCGCAGCTTGGGAAGCTCGCGGATATCGAAAACACGTTGGCCATCTGCCGTTCCTACGGCATCAAGATTTGCATTGTAGCCCAAGACCTCAACCAAATTTACAACATCTATACAAAAGAAAACGGCATCATGGGAAATACGCAAACTCAAGTGTATTATACGCCGACAAACCTGGATTCCGCCAAAGCTATTTCCGACAGGCTTGGCGACCAGACCATCACGACGCATAGTATTTCCCACAGCGGGAAGATGTTCGAAAAAAACGTGTCGGATTCGGAAACGGGCCGGAAGCTGATGAAGCCGGAAGAAATCATGACGATGCCGAAAAACAAGGAAATTGTGTTTACCGGGGATATGCCCGTTTATGCGGGGAAAATCCGCTGGTTTGTGGAACCGTTCTTTCAGCGGCGTGTCTACGATCCCCCAAAGAACAACCTGAAGCCGCTTCCGTTCAGCGACACATGTACGCCCGTCCAGACCTTTGGCCAACTTTTTGCCATGCACGCAGCGGAGGGCATCGAAACGGCGGAGAAAATCCGTTTTGTCAAGGAAGCCCGCGCATTGGCTGCGCAAAAAGCGCAGCAGCCGGAAGGAAATGGGGCTGAAAACGGAGACGCGGGGAGCAGCAATACTGCGAATGAGGGGATCGAAAACCAAGCGACGTTCACCGAAGCGCAGCCGGATATTCCGGCGGCGACGGAAAAACAAGAAATGGAGGCGGCAGCCGATGAAAACTGCGTGGGGGAAAGTTCAGAAGTGGAAATCGACGATGAAAGGGAAAGCGAAGATTTCGTCTGCGAAGACGATGGAGCAGATGGCGTTGAGGGAAACGGCGACGTCGGACAACAGCCTCTTGAAAACGAGAAGCCCGAAAGTACGGTAGAAGCACCGTCTGAAATCAATGAAGCCGCTCCGGCGGTGGAAGCGCCCGAAACGGCAGTGTCCGATCCGAATGAGAATGCGCCGGGTGAACCGCAGGCGGATAATGCTTCCACACAGCCAAACAACGTAGCTTTTGCCGCGTGGAAGCAGAAAGCAATGAAGAAAATGGCTGAAAAAGGAACGAAGAAGGCGGGAGCATGAGCGAAGCGTTGCAGGATGTGGTCCTAGAACGGCGTTGGGGCGCATTGGAGCAAAATCTCGGGCCGGACGTCATGCGGTATATGCATGACGACGAAGTGTTTGAGGTGATGGTGAATCCTGATGGCCGCCTGTGGCTGGATACGTTTCATTCCGGTTTTGTGGATACGGGAATCTCGCTGCCGGAGCAAAACACGAAACGGATCATCTACGCTGTTGCCGATCTTTCCGGGCAAGTCATCGATGTGCAGCGTGATCCGTCCCTTCAAGCGGACATCCCTAAATCCCGGCTTTTTGCCAACTGCCGTTTCCAGGCGGAGCTGCCGCCGCTCGTCACCGGGCCGAGCTTCAATATCCGCAAGCACAGTCGAGAAGTCTATACGCTTGACGATTATGTCAAGCAAGGGACGATGACGCCGCTTCAGCGGGACGTGATCCTGCAAGCCGTCCATGACGAGCGCAATATCATCGCGGCTGGGGGAACGAAGTCCGGCAAGACAACGCTTCTAAACGCGATTCTCCACGAAATTTCCAAGCTGGGACAACGGATTATTACCATCGAGGATACAAAGGAACTGAAATGCACGGCGGAGAATCAAGTCGGCTTTGTTACGATGGAGCATGTGGATATGGATGCGCTGCTTCGCAAGACGCTCAGGAAGTCCCCGAATCGTATTGTCGTCGGCGAAGTGCGAGGGAAAGAAGCCCTCACACTGATTCACGCTTGGTCTACGGGACATCGTGGGGGGTGTGCTTCCGTCCACAGCGAATCGGCGTTAGAGACACTTTTTCGGCTGGAAGAAATGGTTTCCCAG
>JAGAZS010000271.1 GCA_017939945.1 Schwartzia sp. (in: firmicutes) | reverse complement strand
CGCGAGCCGACTTCCTTCGGCAAAAAAATAGACGTCCAGCCGGAGGAGTTGGATATAGAGAGACACATCTATATTGAATCGAAGGACGGAAAAACACGTATTTTTGAGTCCGAAGACCTTTCCGACGGATGGCAGGAAGTCGGATGAAACGGGATCTTGTCCTGCCGCTCTTGACGCTCGCGCATTTTTGTGTGGACGGCGTCTGCGGCGCGGCGCTGGCGGCGTATGCTTTCAACGAGCCGTATCTCGAGCCGATTGTCTATTATTTCGGGTTATACAATTTGATTGCGTTCGGCGGGCAATGGTGTGCGGGCTGGTTTTTCGACGAAAGGCCGCGCACGATTTTGCCCGCCCTTTTGGTTGCGGCGGTTTTTCTTGCCGTCGGTCTCATATCCTCGCTTCCGGTTGGGATATGGGTGGTTGCCCTCGGCGTCGGGAACTGTGTTTTCCATGCGGCGGCGGGCGGTCTCGTGCTCAGGCGTCATGAGAATTTTGGTCCGCCGGGGATTTTCGTTTCGAGCGGCGCGGTAGGACTGGGGCTTGGTCTGGGCGGCTTCTGTCCGGCATGGATTTTTTTCGTTTTGTATGTTGCGGCTGCGGTTTTTGTTTATCGTAGCGGCTGCGATACTTCGGAGCTGATTTTTTGCGGTCAGGGACAGATGGTTGCGGCGCCGTCTTTTATCGCCGTTTTGGGTAGCGGGGTGGCGCTGCGTCTTTGCGTCGTGCTGCGCGGCTTCGGAGGGGGCGGCGTATCGGGTGCGCCCGCGCTGCTCTTCCCCTGCGTGTTCGCGCTGGGCAAGGCGGCGGGGGGCGTGCTTTGCGACCGCGTCGGTTACCCGAAAACGATTCTCGCGATTTTCCTGTTGGGCTTTTTCGCGTTGCAGGGCGAGGGGCTGATATTTGCGCTGCTGCTGTCGTTCGCGTTCAACCTGACGATGCCGCTGACGCTGCGTCTTCTCCATCGCTGCGCGCCCGCGCGTCCTGGGCTGATGTTCGGATTGGCGGCGGGCTGCCTGTTGCCTGGCGCGTTTTATCCGGGTGCGGTGTTCGTCCCCGCGTCGGCGATGATCGTCCTGCAATTCCTGTGCCTGTGGCTCGCGGGGCGGGCACTATTCCGTGAGAAGGGACGGGAGGCGGACGCGCGATGACGATTCCTGTCGTGTCGGAAACGGCTTTTGCGTTGGCGGGCGGCGTGTTCTCGGAGCCGTGGCTTTTGGACGCGGCGCTGGCGACGGCGGTCATCGAGACGCCGATCTTCTGGCTCTGCGGCTATCGGCGGGCGGCGGAGTGGAGATGGTTTTTCGTCGTCAATATCGTCAGCAACCTTTTGTTGAACGAATTCCTTGCGGAAACGCCCCAGACGTTTCCGTATGCTGCCGTCGTGCTTTTGGGCGAGGTTTTCGTCGTCCTGCTGGAATATGCGCTTTGCGGCTACATGGTGCGGGACAAGGGCGGCAAGAGACTCTTCCGCGTGCTGTTATTGACGAACGCGGTGAGTTTTCTGACGGGCGTTATATATTTTCTGCTGTGAACGGAACGACGCGGAAGGAAAATTTCTTTCCGCGTCGAATTTATATTATCAAGATAGTTTTGAAAAGGAGGGCGGAAGGATTGGCGAGAAAAATCATATGGCTGCTTCTGCTTTCGCTGTTCCTGTTGACAGGCCTTTGCAGCGCGGCGAAGGGCGTGACGGTGGACGGGCAGACAATCGAGCGCATCGGGGGGTGGCCCGCCAAGTCGGAGCAGCATGTGAAAGCAAAATTTCAGGACGATGTGGAGTATGTGTATTTGGCGACCATCGGCGACATGATGGAGGCGCTTCGGCAGGGGAAGATCGACGCCATCGCCATGAGCCGCATTTTCTTCAACGCGCTCCGCGCCCAAGGGGAGGAAGGCATCGCTGTGCTGGGCGACCCCATCGGGAGAACGTCTTACGCGTTCGTGTTCGCCTATTCGGAGCATGGGGACCGGCTGCGGGGCGAGTTCAACACGTTCCTTCACTCTTTGAAGGAAAACGGCACGCTGGACGAGTTGAAGGAGCGATGGATGCGGGGGGAGACGCCGCCAGCGGAGAAACCGAACCTTTCCGGCAAGAACGGGACCCTTCGCATCGCCACGGACGGCTCCTGCCCGCCGCTGATATATCTTTCGGACGGGAGGCTCGGCGGCTATGAGGCGGAACTTTTGCGGCTTTTCTGCGAGGAACGGGGCTATGATTACCGGTTCACTGTCGCCGCTTTCGAGGTGAATTTGGCCAGCGTGGGCAACGGGCAGAACGACATCGGCATCAACGCCGCCGAGTACACGCCGGAACGCGCCGAGAATTTCCGCTTCTCCGATGTGACCTTTACCGACGACTGCGTGCTGGTGGTACGCGCCGACGCGGCGGCGGGGGAAGGGGTCTGGGCGACGATGGAAAGGAAGTTCGACCAAGCGCTCATCCGGGAAAACCGCTGGAAGATGATGCTCTTCGGCATGGGGCGGACGCTGGCCATCACGGTTGCTTCCATTGCCATCGGGACGCTTTTGGGCTTCTTGCTGTGCTTTGCCCATCGGGAAGGGAACACGGTTTTGAACCGCGCGCTGGACTTTGTTTCGCGGTTCCTCGCGGGGATGCCCGTGGTGGTGCTGCTCATGGTCTTTTACTACATCGTTTTCAGCGGCATGAACGTGGACGGCGTGCTTGTGTCCGTGCTGGTGTTCTCGCTGCTCTTTGCCTTTACGGTCTTCGGGCTGCTCCGGAGCGGCGCGGCCAGCGTGCCGAAAGGGCAGATGGAAGCGGCGCTGGCTTTGGGATTTTCGGAGCGGCAGGCGTTCCGGAAATTTATCTTGCCTCCGGCGATTCTGACCTTTTTCCCGACGTATCAGACGGAAATCGTGAACCTTTTGAAAGCCACGGCGATTGTCGGCTATATCGCGGTGCAGGATTTGACGAAGGTGGCGGACCTGATCCGCGCCCGGACATTTGACGCGTTCATGCCGCTGATCGTCATTTCCGTGCTGTATCTGATTTTGACTTGGCTGTTCCT
>JAGAZS010000270.1 GCA_017939945.1 Schwartzia sp. (in: firmicutes) | reverse complement strand
CTGCCTATATAGAATACTGCAATAATCCATACTAGAAATATTGCACCGGCCTTAAAAAGCCTGGCCTTATCTTTTTTTAAAATCAAATAGCATCCCGACCTTTTCTTTTTGTTCTCCCTATGATTTTTGCGCCGCGGCCTTTTCCTTTTCGACCAGCGCGAGATAGTCGGCGAGCAGGCCGTCCTTGCCGCCTGTTTCTTCAGTTTTTGGCTGTTCCGGTGCTGCCGGTGTTTCTTCCGTTTCCGGTTCGGCGGGCGCGGGCGTCGGCTCTGCCGTCGGAGCGGCCGGCGCCGTTGCCGCTTTTTTTGCCGCCACGCCGTCGGAAAGATGGATGTCGACGTCGATGTGGTCTCCGTTCATCAAAGGATCGGTGAAATGGGCGGGCTTGTCGTTGACTTTGATTGCGACGACCATGCCGCTGTTCGCCGCGGGCGGCTCGAACCCTACTGTGGCCAGCGCGGCGCTGACGGTGGTCACGCTGCGCTCGGACAATTCATAATTGACGCTGCACCCTTCGGTGACAATGGCGTTGGCCGAGGCGGGACGCCCGTTCAGTTCCAGCGAGACCCGCGCGGAAGGGATCAGTTTTTCCGCGCCGTTGAAGTAGATGACGAGGTTCGTGTCGCTTTCGGACAGGCCGAGCACCTCGCCCAGCTTCGGATCGTCAGGCAGGTTGTACTCAACGCGGTCGCCTTCGTAGACCGACGCCGAAAGGGTTGTGGGCTGATCGTTCAGCAGGATTTCCGGGATGCAGGTGAACTGCGTTTCCGTGCCGTTCAGCTTGTAACCGATTTTCTTGCCCGTCGGCGGATAACCGAGCATCTTTAGCGCCTCGCCGACGCTGCGCGTTTCCTTGTTCTCGACGACGTCGCCGTCCGCTACCGGGTGCTTCTCGTCGGCAAGCTCGCCGTTGACGAGGAAGGCCGGCGGAAGCGTTTTCTTGTTGCCGTTGATGTAAAGCGTATAGGTTTCCGGCGCGTCGGCGACGTCGGCCACCGTCAGCGTCGGAGGTTCTCCTTCCTCGCCGGGGAGAATCTCGATATGCGCGCCGCCGGTAATCGGGGTTTCGAGGTCGGCAGGCTGGCCGTCCAGCGTGACCGACGCCGCTTTGCCCGTCGTGCCGGGGAAATATTTTTCTTCGCCGTCCACTGTGACCGAAATGCCGATGCCCTGCTTGCCCGTCGCCGACTTGAGCTGGACGCCCGCCGCCAGCAGCGCGTCGGAAACCGTCAATTCGCGGAAGTTGAATAGACGATGTTCCTCGCCGGAAACATAGACGGTCAGGAAATGGAGCGTATTCAGCGAAGCGATTTTCAGGATGCCCAGCGGCGTCACGGCGTCAGGCTTCATCAGCTCCGGCGGGAGTTCGGAGACGCCGTCCACGGTGCTCGGATGGCGTACGGCGACGCGTTCCTGCGGCAGCGCCAGTTTTTCCGCCACGCATTCGGCGAGACGCGGCGTCAGCGCGCCGCCGCCGACCAGCAGTACCGCCTGTGGCTCGTCGCCGTTCAAATCCATGATCTGCTGTGCGATGGCGTCGGCGAGTTTTTGCACGGCGGGAAGCAGCGCTTTCAGCACCTCGTCGGCAGCCAGATGGTATTGCATGCCGAGAATGTCGGTAAACTCAACTTCTTTTCCTTCGGCAGCTTCGCGCTTGATTTGCTCCGCGACGTTGAAATCGAGCAGGAAATGCTGGCTCAGGGCCTCGGTGATTTCGTCGCCCGCCTGCGGCACCATGCCGTAGGCGATGACGCTGCCGTTTTTCGTGATCGCCACGTCCGAGGTGCCCGCGCCGATATCCACGAGCACGAGATTCAGATGGCGCATGGTCGGCGGAATCAGCACATTGATTGCGGCAATCGGCTCCAGAGTGATGGCCTGCAGACGAAGGCCGGTCGCGGAAAGGGCCGAATCCATTGAATCAATGACCTGACGGGGAAGGAACGTCGCGATGACCGAGGCGGTCGCCTGGCGTCCGCGCTGCCCGATCAGGGATTTCAGTTGGATTCCGTCCAATGTGTATTTGATGGTGCTGTAGCCGACGCAATAGTAATGCGTCGGATCGTCGACCTCGGAGGACTCCGCCAGCTTCATCTGCGCCGTCTGCACGCCGGAGAAATCGAGGCGACTCTGGTCCTCGGCGGTGATGACGCCGGAGAAAGTCATTTCCGCGTCGGCGGTCATGGTATAGAGTGCGCGTCCGGCCGCGGCGACGGCGACGCTTTTCAGCGGGCCGACAGCGCTTTCCAGCGCGCCCTTGACTTCTTCGATAATCGCGGCGACCTGCGGCACGTCGTGAATCTGCCCGTCGAGCATGGCGCGGGTTTTGTGCTCCCTGCGCGTCGTATTGATAATCTTCAGCGTGCCGTCGGCTTCCTGCTCGGCGACGATGCCGATGACGCTGCGGGTGCCGATATCGAGAGCGAAGAGATGCTTCTTTTTCTCCGCGGTTTTCTTGGAGATTTTTGCGCTGTCAGCGGTTTTTTTCGTCGAGGGCTTGCGCGTAGATCCTTTCTTCGGGCCGCGCTTTTTCGGCGCAGGCTCCGCTGGCGTCTCCGGCTCCGCGAAATCGAGAGCCGTGGCGTTTTCCTCGGCTGTCGCCGCTGCCTGCGCGACGTCATCTTTTTTCGTGCGGCGCGTCCGTTTCGGCGCGTCGGTTTTTTCGATTGCCATAGTTAGTACCCATCCCTTCAAAATCTATCGGATGCTCATGTGCCATCAATAATATATGTATTCGTCGGAAATTGCAAGTTTCCTCTTTTTATGAACAATTTTTCCGACTTCGCAACTTTTTGCAGGATTTTTTCTCATACATAGCGAATATGTTACTAATATTATAATATTGCAATTTGGGGAGTTGATGGACGTGAGTACGAATGGGGAAGTCATTACGGGCAGTGATTTCAAACGCATGGTTGCGGGCGCGTACAGCGAATTCCTGCTGGAATACGAAAATATCAATGCGCTGGATCGGAAGCTTCGTCCGACGCACGGCGCCCATCCGGGCACGAACATCCTGCGCACGATGGGTGCGGCGGTGATGCCTCTCGCCGGAACGAAGGACGACAGTATCGGCGGACTTTCACGCCGCGTGGCGTCGGCGGCAATCCTCGGCGCGCGGGGAAATTCGGGCGTCGTGTTGTCACAGATTTTGCGCGGGCTCGCGAAAGGACTCAGCGGAAAAATAAACGCGACTTCGTCGGAATTCGGCAAGGCGTTCCAATACGGTATTCT
>JAGAZS010000269.1 GCA_017939945.1 Schwartzia sp. (in: firmicutes) | reverse complement strand
GCTGCCGGAGGCGAATATTCCGGCGACAACGGCGATGGAAACGTTGCAGCCTGGCGCGCGCGAACTGATGCTCCGGTCCGGCGCGAACGTGATGATGCCGAACGTCACCGAGGGCGAGGCGCGGCAAAAATACGCGCTCTATCCGGGGAAAGCCTGCGTCGCCAGGCTGCAGCGTTTCCATCGCCGTTGTCGCCGGAATATTCGCCTCGGGCAGCAGCAGCCGGATTGCCGAGACCATGCGCCGAACGAGGCGCATATCTCCGGGCGGCTCGCTTCCGAGCGGCGTGTCTCCGTTCGGCACCAGCGGGCCGATGCCCACCATGTCGGCGTCGATTTTTTGGAAAAACAAGACGTCACGCGCCAGTGAATCCATTGTCTGCCCAGGCAATCCAATCAGACAACCCGTTCCAACTTCGTAGCCGAGACGTTTCAAATCCTCGAGGCATCGTAACCGGTTTTCAAACGACATGCCCGGATCGAGCCTTTCGTAAATCTCCCGGTCCGTCGTTTCGATGCGGAGCAGGAACCGGTCCGCGCCCGCTTCGCGCAAAACGCGGTATTCTTCCGTCGTCCTCTCGCCGACGGAAAGCGTCACCGTAAGCCCCGGCCGCTTCACGTCGCGCACGATATCCGCCAATCGCTCCGCCGTGAACCATGCGTCCTCTCCCGACTGCATGACCACGGTGGGGTAGCCCGCCGCCTTCGCCTTTTCCGCGAGGGCGACGATTTCCGCCCGCGTCAGGCGGTAACGCTGCGCCTTTTCGTTGTCGCGGCGCAGACCGCAATAGAGGCAATTTTGTCGGCAATAGCTCGAAAACTCGATCAATCCGCGTAAATGCACTTCGTCGCCGACAGTTGCGCGGCGCACATGATCCGCCGCCGCAGCCAGCGCTTCTTCCACGCCGTCGTCCGCAAGCAGCGCGGAAAGTTCCGCTTCCGTCAATCGATGCGTCCGTCCCGCCTTTTCGATCAGCAACAGCCGTGTGTCGTCCAAATTCCCGCGCCCCCTTTCCGAAAAAAAGCCGCAGCTTTTAAAGCTGCGGCGAATAGATATATTCCGCGACCGTTTCCATCGCCGAGCCTTTCGCGTAGCTCTGCGCTTTCAGCGGCGTTTGGGAACCTCCGGTCGGTTCCTTGGTGTCGTAAGCCGCGACAATAGAATCCAGGATTTGGTAAGTTTTTTTGCCGCGGTCAAAAGCGATCGTATAAAGATACAAACAGTTCGCGTCCGCCTTCACGATCTCGACCCGTGCCGTCGCCTCGTTGTTGTTCTTGATCTGCACCGAGTTCATATCGACATAATATCCGGTATTCCCCTGCGCATCGACAAACCGCAGATCCATATCCGCAAAGTCGATAGGCTCCGCCAAGCCTGCGTTGCTCATCCCCAGAATCGCCGCCGCCAAGGCTACAACAAAAATTCTTCGTATCATGCCCGTTATCGTCTCTTTTCTGCTTGGTCATCAAAACATATTTAGTATAACGGAAGAAAAAGCCTTCTGCAACTGTTTTTTCCTTCCGCGCACCAAAAAAGGCGGCGTGCAGCCGCCTTTGATGTTTATCTTTCGCTGGATTTCAGCCCGCACTCATATCGACGCCGTTTCCAAGCGGCGAACGCCCTTGGTTGTACGCCTGCTTTGCCGACTGCATAGCAGTAGCGACGCTCGATTCTCCGTTTTGCTTTACCTGGTTTTGCAGACTCTGGAACTGGCCTTTGCCGATCTTGACCTCGTTGCCGAAGTTCGAGACGTCCGTAATCGCGCGCCCGCGCTCGGAAAGCATCGACGTCTTCTGCTCGCCGGTGTTCAGCACCTGCTTGTTTTCCTGCTGGAACTCGCTATGCCCGAATTTCGTCTCATTGCCGAAATTCGACACGTCCGTAATCGCTTTTCTGCGCGCAGTCAGCATGGACGTTTTTTGTTCGCCGGTGTTCAGCACCTGATCGTTGTTCCGCTGGAACTCGCTGGTGCCGAGCTTCGTCTCATTGCCGAAATTCGAGACCTCGTAGTGGGCCTTCGACCGGTTCATGTACATCGCGGCCTTTTCCTCGCCGAGGCGGTTCACCATTTGGTTGACCTGCAGGAAACCGCTTCCTCCTGATACTCCTCCGATTGTCATTTTTGTTCCCCCGCTTTCATCCTTGTGGGCTGTGGCATACGCCAGCACCCTCAGACATTTTTGGATAAAATGCCTATCCTAAATCCTTGTGTGTATTATATAGGGAGAAAAATGTATTGACAAGTCCCAAAATGAAACTTTTTTCTTATTTTCCCGCCGATTTTTTCGCAATTTCGTAGCCCGCAGCGAGCGCCTTTTTATTCGCGTCTTCCGTGCCTTTCGGTACGCGATCCAGCACGGCGCGTTCCAGGGATTCCGTCGTCACGCACTTCGTGAGTGCGACGACGGCTCCCAACGCGACGATATTCGCGAAGAGCGGCTTGCCGCAAGCCTCACGGGCGGTATGGGTAATCGGCAGGTCGATACGTCGCGCGTCCCTGGCTTGAACGTCCTTGACAAACAGGCTGTCCGTGATGATCAGGCTCGACGCGTCGCAGTCGCCGGAAAATTTGTCCGCCGCTTCCTGACTCATGACGAGCAATGTATCCGGGTGCGTGACACGGCCGAAGCGGATCGGCTGGTCGGAAATGATGACCTCGGCCTTCGACGAACCGCCGCGCGCCTCCGGGCCGTAAGACTGGGACTGTACCGCGAGCAGCCCATCCAAAAGTGCGGCCTCGGCGAGAATGATGCCGGCGGTGATCAGCCCCTGTCCGCCCGTGCCGGAAAAACGAAAATTCTGTTTCATGCCGTTTCCTCCTTCACGGAAGCTTGGGCGCGGGCAATGACCTCGTCGTAAGCCTTCGTATATTCTTTCAGATCCGTGCGTTCGGACAACACGCCGATCGGGAATTTCCCTTCCCGAGCCGCTTCGTCCATCTTGTCCCAAGCCGCTTTCATCACGCCGTGGTCCTTCTGCCATTCCATCATTTTCGCGGGAGCGCCCAGCTGGTTCTGTCGTCCGTAATTCGTCGGGCAGCCCGTGACGACCTCGATGATGCTGAAGCCCTCGTGACGGATACCTTTGCGAAGCACGTCCACAAGGATCGGCACATGATACGTCGTGGCGCGGGCCGTGAACGTCGCGCCCGCGGCTCGTGCCAGGTCCAGGATGTCAAAGCTCGGCTCGATGGTCAGATACGGCGCCGTCATCGCTTTCTTGCCCATCGGCGTCAGCGGCGAATACTGGCCGCCGGTCATGCCGTAAATGCTGTTGTTGAACACGACCAGCGTCAGCCCGATATTGCGCCGAGCCGCATGAATCAAATGATTGCCGCCGATCGCCGAGCAGTCGCCGTCACCCGAAAGGGTAATAACATGCAGGTCGGGGCGCGCCATCTTGAGCCCCGTGGAAATCGGCAGCGCACGTCCATGCAGCGTATTCGCCGTGTTGAAATCGACATAGCCCGACGCGCGGCTGGAGCAGCCGATACCGGAAATAATCGCCACGTCGTCCTTCGCCAGATTTTCCGCGTCAATCGCTTTCAAAAGCGCGCTGAGTATGACGCCGTTGCCGCAGCCGGGGCACCAAAGGTGCGGGAGTCGGTTCGGGCGGAAATAAAAATCAACAAGCTCTTCCATGCTTTTCATCTTATTTCGCCCCCTTTATCTTTTCCGCAGACTCGCGAATCTTCTCGAGCAGCTGCTCCGGCGTCGCCGGTTCGTTGTCGTATTTCGCGTACAGGTCGACAGGCACGATGCCGCGCACCGCGCGGCCCACTTCGCGCACATATTGGCCGCAGTTCAGCTCATGCACCAGCAGACACTTCGTCTTTTTGGCGGCCGCCTGGATCTGCCGGTCCGCGAAAGGCCAGATTGTGACGGGGCGAAGCAGACCCGCGCGAATGCCTTCGTCACGGGCCATGTCCACGGCGTCATAAGCCGTGCGCGCCGCACCGCCGTATGCGATTACGACGACGTCGGCGTCCTCTGTCCTGTAATTTTCGACTTGTACAATGTCGTCCTCATGGTTGCGGAGTTTCAAGTGTAGCCGATCCTGGGAATTTTTCGTCGCGGCGGGCGTTCCCTTCGGGAATCCCGTCTCGTCGTGGACAAGCCCCGTCATGTGCCAGCGGTAGCCGCTGCCGAAATCCGCCATCGCCGGCACCATCGAGCCGTCGGTATCGGCATAAGCCAGATATTTTTCCGGCGGCGTGTCCGGCTGCTTCCGGCGCGGAACGGAAAGTCCCTCGTAGCTGTCGGGCAGCTCGATCCGCTCGCGCATGTGGCCGACGATCTCGTCCATCAAAAGAATCACCGGGCAACGGTACTTCTCGCTGAGTTCCACCGCCCGCCGTGTCAGCTCGAAGCATTCGGGAACGCTGGACGGCGACACCACGATCAGCCAATGATCGCCGTGGGTCCCCCAACGCGTCTGCATCACGTCGCCCTGGGACGGCGACGTCGGCTGCCCCGTCGCGGGGCCGACGCGCTGCACATCCACAATCACGCACGGAATTTCCGCGCTGCACGCCATGCCGATCATTTCCTGCTTCAGCGAAAAGCCCGGCCCCGAAGTCGCGGTCATCGCCTTCGCACCGCCCAGCGACGCGCCGAGCACCGTTCCGATGCCCGCCAGTTCGTCCTCGGTCTGCATGAATTTCCCGCCGACCTGCGGCAGACGCTTTGCCATGCCCTCGGCAATCTCCGTGGACGGCGTGATCGGATAGCCGCCGTAAAAGCGCACGCCCGCCGCGATCGCGCCTTCGACCACCGCCTGGTTGCCCTGCAAAAGAAGAACCCGGCTCATCACGCTCCCTCCTTTTTCACGAAAATCGCGTAATCCGGGCAGCGCATCTCGCACTGTCCGCAGGAAATGCAATCATTCTCTTTGCCGCTCTTGATGGCGGACTTGTTCAGCTCCGTGATTTCCAGCACGCCGCGCGGACAAAAATACGCGCAAATACCGCAGCCCTTGCAGCGATTTGTATAAAATTTCAGCATTGCTCACGCCTCCATCTGTGTAAAAACGCTTTTTTAATCATAGCACCGTCGGGAAAGCAATTCAATAGTTTT
>JAGAZS010000268.1 GCA_017939945.1 Schwartzia sp. (in: firmicutes) | reverse complement strand
TGGACCACCGCGTAAACGTAGCCGTCCTTTTGCACCAACGCCGACGGATCGACTTTCTGCCCGCGAGCGAAGCCCTGCGCCGCTTTCGTCGGGTTGCCGTCTGCGTCAAAGGCCGCCTGGATCGACGGACCGCGGCGCTCGCTCTCGATATCCGGCTGGCGCTCGGTCAGCCCCGCCACGAGAAGCGCCGTGCGGCGCGGCGTGCCCACTGTCGAAATATCGTGATACGCAAGACGAAGATCGTTCAGAGCTTTTTTCGCGTTTTCCGCAAGCTCGTCGAGAATCCCCGGCATCGCGTGGGCCGGGACTTCCTCCGTCCCGATTTCCAAGAGAAGATCTTTGCTCATGCCGTCTTCGCCTCCTTTTCCGCCATTTTTTTCAGCATCGGATAGCCGAGCTTCTCGCGCTGCTCCAGATAGCACTGCGCGCAAAGCCGCGCCAGCTTGCGCACGCGCCCGATGAACGCCGTGCGCTCCGAAACGCTGATCGCGCCCCGAGCGTCGAGCAGATTGAACGTGTGCGAGCATTTCAATACATAATCATAAGCCGGATGCACATAGCCGAGGCCGATGACCCGCACCGCCTCTTTTTCGTACTTATCGAACAGCTCGAACAGCAGCGGCTCGTCCGAAAGCTCGAAGGCGTAAGCCGATTGTTCGTATTCGTTCTGATGGAACACGTCGCCGTAAGTTACCTCGTCAGTCCATTGGACGTCGTAAACGTTCTCGACGCCCTGGATATACATGGCGAGACGTTCGAGGCCGTACGTGATTTCCACCGCCGTCGGCGCAACGTCCACGCTGCCGACCTGCTGGAAATAGGTAAACTGCGTGATCTCCATACCGTCGAGCCAGACCTCCCAGCCCAGTCCCCAGGCGCCCAGCGTCGGCGATTCCCAGTTGTCCTCGACAAAGCGGATGTCGTGCTTCTTCGGCTCAATACCAAGACTTTCGAGGCTTTCAAGATACAGCTCCTGAATGTTGTCCGGCGACGGCTTCATGATGACCTGGAACTGATGATGCTGGTAAAGACGGTTCGGATTCTCGCCGTAACGTCCGTCCGCCGGACGGCGGGACGGCTCCACATAGGCCACGTTCCACGGCTCGGGACCGAGCACGCGCAGGAACGTGGACGGGTTCATCGTGCCCGCGCCCTTCTCCACATCGTAAGGCTCCGCCAGCACGCAGCCCCGGTCCGACCAAAACTTCTGCAAGGCCAGAATGATTTCCTGAAACTTCATACGCTTCCTCCTTCTCTTCGGGTTCGGAAAAAAATAAGTCCCGCCCCCGTAACATAAGTTACAGGGACGAGACTTGAACTTCAATATCCCGCGGGTCCACCCTGATTGGCAAAATGCCCTCTCTTTTGCAAAACCTCGCGCTCCGGGACGCCCTTCGCTCTCATTGGCGGCCTTTCACCGTCGCCGCCTCGCTGCTTCCGAGAACTACTTTTCCCCGTCATCACGCACGGCAACTCACGCTGCCGCAAGTTTGAGTTTAGCAAATCAGCCGCCGTTTGTCAATCAAAATACAGGCATCATCCATTTTGCCTTGCACAATCCAAAAACGCGCTGCATTCCACAATTGCCTGCTCCGGCGTCACATGCCACAGGCAATCCGGCTTCGGCGCGGACGGGCAAGCATCCGCCGCATAATGGCACGGACAACACGGTTCATTCGAGGTCAAAACACGTGCGTTTTCATTGATCGGATGCCAGCGATTCGGACTCGTGCATCCGTACACTACAACCATCGGCACGCCTGTCGTCGCCGCAATATGCGCCGCTCCGGTGTCCACAGTGAGAAACAGATCAACGCGGGACAAAACCGCTGCAAGGGATTGGAGCGTTGTGTCGCCACAATAATTCAGCACCCGCGCCTCACCCATTTCCGCAATGACTTCATCCGA
>JAGAZS010000267.1 GCA_017939945.1 Schwartzia sp. (in: firmicutes) | reverse complement strand
CAAATAAAAACCAATCTTTTCTCATCCAGACTACGGAAATGTCTCTCATTTCCTCACTGTCGGCTTCGGAATCTCACCGAATCATGCCTTTCGGCTCGCGGGCTGCGGCTCTGATTATTTTCGCAAAGCCTTACCGCCGGTCGGGAATTGCACCCTGCCCCAAAGATTTTCCAATATGCTTTTTTCATATCCTATCACAAACCGCCGCTCACGGCAAGGTCTTGAACTGCTCGAAAGGCCAGAACACGAGAATCGCCTTGCCTTTGACCAGATCGTACGGCACGAAGCCTACATCGGCGAACCGGCTGTCCTCGGAATTGTTTCGGTTGTCGCCCATCACGAAGATATGGCCCGCGGGCACTTCTGCCAGCGGATAGTCTCCGCGCGTCTTGCTCAAGATATACGGCTCGTTTATCAACTGACTGTTGACATAAACCTGTCCGTCCTTGATCTCGATGGTGTCCCCCGGCACCGCGATGACGCGCTTGATAAAGTCGCGTCTCGGATCCCGCGGGTACTGGAACACGAGAATCTCGCCGCGCTGCGGCTCACGGAAACGGTAGATGAACTTGTTGACAACGAGCCGCTCCGCACTCTGCAGCGTCGGCCGCATCGACGGACCGTCCACCAGATACAGCTCCACGATGAACGTGCGAATGATCAGCGCGAGAACGACAGCCGTCGCGATGGATACGATCCAATCCTTTGCTTCTTCCCCCAAAGAACTCATAGCGTCCCTCCATACAAACAAAAAGAAGGGCTGACCTTCGCCAGCCCCTGCTCTTTTTAGCGTCTTTCTTTGATGCGAGCCGCCTTGCCCGTGAGACCGCGCAGATAATAAAGCTTAGCGCGGCGGACAACGCCGCGGCGCACAACCTCGATCTTCTCGATTCGCGGCGAATGTACCAGGAACGTGCGCTCTACGCCAATGCCGTAAGAAATGCGGCGCACCCTGAACATTTCGCGGACGCCCGAACCCTGCCGTCCGATGACGACGCCCTCAAACACCTGAATACGCTCGCGCGTACCCTCGACAATCTTCGCATGGACGCGGACCGTATCGCCGGGGCGAAATTCCGGAATGTCCGAGCGGAGCTGTTCCTTTTCCAACGCTTCAATGATATTCATTTCTGTTCCTCCTATTCGTGACGTTCGTGGCAGAAATTCTGTCCAGAGGACCGCCCGTACATTGGGATACTATACCATAAGCAAAAGAAGATTGCAAGATACGATTTTGAAAAAGAATAATGCCAAATTACCGTCCGTTCCCCCGCTGGATAATCGAATAGTTTTCCGGGTGCATGCCCGGCTTGATAACGAAACCGACCTTGACGCCGAGCTCCGACGACAGGCTGTCGACCAGCGGCGAATCCATCAGCGCGTATGCTATCGTCTCATGTACCTCGACCTCGTAGCCGAAATCGGCGTGGGAGCGTTCCTCGATCCGTCGTATATCTCGGCAAATGCGGATAGCCACCGTCTCCGGCGACTCCACGCGCCCGCTGCCGTGACAGCACGGGCAATCAGCGTACAAAATGCTCTCGAAGTTCTGTCTCGATTTTTTCCTCGTGATCGCGACAAGCCCCAGCTGCGTTATTCCGATGATGTTCGTCTTTGAGCGATCGAGCTTTGCGCGCTCACGCATGAACGCCAAAAGTTTTTCCTTCTGCTCTTCCTCGTCCATGTCGATAAAATCGACGATAATAATGCCTCCGATGTCCCGAAGCCGGAGCTGCCGCAGGATTTCCGCCGCCGCCTCCATATTCGCCCGGAAAATCGTATCCGAAAGATTCGACTGCCCGACGAATTTTCCCGTATTGACGTCGATGACCGTCAGCGCCTCCGTACGGTCAATGACGAGAAAGCCGCCGGAAGCCAGCTCGACCTCGCGGTCGGACAGCGTTTCCAGTTCCGCCTCCACCCCAAAAGCGCGGAGAATCGGCGTCGCTCCCTCATAGTGCTCGACGCGCTCCGAAAGTGCCGGGGAAACGTACTCCACCAAATCCCGGACCCGCCGATACGTCTCGGCGTCGTCCACAACCAAACGCGCAACGTCGTCCGTCAATAAATCGCGCACCACGCGAATCGCCATATCCGCGTCCCGATAAAGAAGTGCGGGCGCGGAAAGGACGCGGCTTCGCGCCTGCAGGGACGCCCAAAGCTGCGAAAGATATTGTACGTCGCTTTCCAGCGTTTCCCTGTCCTGTCCCGCCGCAAGCGTCCGAACAATCAGCCCCATCCCGTCCGGGCATATTTCCTGCACCAACGCGTGGAGACGTTTTCGCTCCTCTTCGTCTTCGATTCGCCGGGACATACCGATATAATTCGCTGTCGGCATCAGGACCACGTTCCTCCCCGGCAGGGAAATGCGCGTCGTGACGCGCGGACCTTTCGTACTCACGGCGTCTTTGACCACCTGCACGATCACGGCCTGCCCGATATGGATTTTTTCCTGCGCGTCCGAATGTTTTTCCTGTCCCGCGGGCACACCTTCCCCCAAATAGAGGAACGCGTTTTTCTTCTGCCCGATATCGACGAAAGCCGCCTGCATCCCCGGCAGCACGTTCTGCACGCGCCCTTTGTAGATGTTGCCGACAATGTGCGAATGGGAAGGACGCTCGATCCCCATCTCGATCAGCCGCTCATCCTCCGTCAGGACCATGCGCGTTTCCTCCGGCGTCGCGTTAAGAAGTATATTTTTCACTGCCTCACCTCTCCCGCCGAAAGCAAGTCTTTTCCTTCGCAGAGAAGCGCGCCCCGATGAACGAGCGCCGTCTCCGCGCGAACGGGAAGTGCGAATTTCTGGCAAAGCACATTCAGTATTTCCTGCGGCTTGACGCTTCCCCCCGGCGTAATGCGAATCGCCATTTTCAGGCGAAGCATATCGTTTTCCGCCGCTTCCGCCTGAAGCTCGCCGCAAATATATTGGCGAATCTCGATTTCCCTCGTCTTTTTCGGCGTCTTGCGAAGATACATACATTCTTTCGTCGCGTTGAAGGCGTCAATCGCCGCCTGCGCCTCGGAAAAAGCCCCGCACAGCGGAACCGATATCTCATAAACAGCCCCGTCGGTCAGGGACATCAAAGCTTTCGGCTTGCCCCTCATCACGCGCAGATCCATCAAACGGACGCCGTCGGGCAGCGCCGGACGCAGACGCTTCGCGATCTCGTCCTTTGCCATCGTTTCCGACAGTTCCAGATCCATATACTCGGCGTCGCTGGTGACGCCGACGGAAAGCGCCGAAGCGAAGCTCAACTTCATGTGCGGGTTGAATCCCTCGGAATACGCGGCGGGAATTCTCGCACGGCGAATCGCCCTTTGCATCAGCGAGGCGTAATCGAGATGGGAAATATAACGAAGCGGCTCGTCTTTCGTAATCCGTACGCGGCAATAAATCATCAAGCGCTGCGCCACTTTCTTGCTTCCTTCGCTCATTTTCCCGCCTCCCTGTCGATGACGCGGACGTTCAGCGTCGGGCAGACGGCGCAACCCGTGCAGCGTCCCCGTCGGCAATCCGGCGTCAGCTCGCCCCGCAGGCTACGCTCGCGCTCCGTCCAGAGGAACGCGCGGGAAACGCCCGGAGACGTATGCTCCCAGGGGAATTTTTCTTCCTTTTCCCGCTCCCGCCCGTTGTAATACTCCGGCCTTACGCCGAGCGCCTCGAAAGCGTCCAGCCAGTATTCCTCATGAAACTGGTCGCTCCATCCGTCGAACTTCGCCCCGCATTTCCACGCCTCGAAAATCACCGCGGAAAGGCGGCGGTCTCCTCGCGCCAGCACGCCCTCCAAGCGGCTGACCCGCGCGTCGTGGTAATTGAACTGGATAGACCGGTCGCGGATATTTTCCTTCAAAAGTTTCTGCTTTCGCTCGAATTCCGCCAGAGAATCCTGCGCCGCCCACTGGAACGGCGTAAACGCCTTCGGCACGAAACAGGAAACGCTGATCGTGACCTTCGCTCCGCGCCGCCCCTTGATTTCCTGATAACGGTCCACGACCTTTTTCGCGAGCTTCGCGATGCCGATGATGTCCTCGTCTGTCTCCGTCGGAAGTCCCAGCATGAAGTAAAGCTTGACGGACTTCCACCCCTTCTCGCAAGCCGCCGAGACCGCCTGCATAAGATTGTCTTCCGTGACGCCCTTGTTGATGACGTCGCGCATCCGCTGGGTTCCCGCCTCCGGCGCGAAAGTCAGCCCGCTTTTCCTGACCTGCTGCATCCTGTCGGCCAGCCCGATGGAAAAGCTGTCGATACGGAGCGACGGCAGCGAAAAGCTGACCTGCTCACCCGCGAAATCTTCCATCAGGTTGTCCACCAGCCCGTCAAGACACGAATAATCCGCCGAGGAAAGCGACGTCAGAGACATCTCGTCGTATCCGGTGGCGTCCGCCATTTTCCGTGCCAGCGCGCAAAGCTTTTCTTTGCTCCGCTCCCGCACGGGTCGATACGCCATGCCCGCCTGGCAAAAGCGGCAGCCTCGGGAACATCCGCGAAACAGCTCCAGCATGATCCTGTCATGAACAATATCTATATAAGGGACGACAGGCTTTTCCATCGTTTCGGTCTCGTCCATGTCGCGCACGACACGCTTGTAAACGACAGCGGGCGCCGCCTCGTCGAGACGTTCCATGCCGCAAAAATTCCCGTCGGCGTCGTAACGCGGCGCATAAAGCGACGGAACGTAAACGCCGGAAATCCCGGCGGCGCGGCGCAAAAACTCTCTGCGCCCTCCGGGACGTCCTTCATCCTTCCAGGCGACGAAAAGGGAAACGAGCTCGCCCAACACCGCCTCGCCCTCGCCAATCACGAACAGGTCAAAAAAATCGGCGACGGGCTCCACATTGTAAACGCACGGCCCGCCGCCAACCACAAACGGCTCCTCCTCGCCGCGCTCCGAAGCCCGGATCGGAATCCCCGCGAGGTCGAGCATATTGAGAACGTTCGTATAAATCATCTCGTATTGCAGCGAAAAGCCGAGAAAGTCAAATTCGCGGATTGGCGTACGCGTTTCGAGCGAGAAGAGCGGCAATTTGCGCTTCCGCATTTCCGCTTCCATATCGACCCACGGCGCATAGACGCGCTCCGCCGCCGTATCGTCCCTGCGGTTCAATATTTCGTACAGGATCTTCAGCCCGAGGTTCGACATGCCGACCTCGTAAACGTCGGGCATCGAGAGCGCAAAGGTGCAGGAGACGTCCCCATGATGCTTCTTGCTGATATTCCATTCATTCCCTGTATATCTCGCGGGCTTCATCACCGCCTGCAAAAGATCGGGCGTCAGTGATACCATTTTTTTCATCCTTTATCAAAAGATAAGCCGTTGCTTTTTCATGTAAATGTTAAGCAGCAACGCGATTGCCATAATATTCGTCGTCAGGGCGCTGACGCCGTAGCTCATCAGCGGCAGCGGAATGCCCGTAACAGGCATGATGCCCATGGTCATACCGATATTGACCAGCACATGGAACGCCAGCATTGAAGTGACGCCAACCGCCAGCAGCATTCCGAAGGTATCGCTGGCGTCCTGCGCGATCCGTATCCCCCGCCACAAAAGGATCAGATACAGGAGCAGCAGAAACGCCGCGCCGATGAATCCAAGCTCCTCGCCCACCACGGCAAAAATGAAGTCCGTGTGATTCTCCGGCAGAAAGTCGAGCTGGCTCTGCGTTCCCTCGAAAAGCCCTTTCCCAAACAGCTGCCCGGAGCCGATGGCGATTTCCGACTGGATGATGTGATAGCCGGAGCCCAGCGGATCGACATTCGGGTCGAGAAAGACGAGAATCCGCATTTTCTGGTAATCCTTCAGGAAATGCCAAAGTACGGGACTTGCCAACACTCCAGCGCCGAAGATTGCTCCCAGCAGCTTCAGGTTGACGCCGGCGGCAAATATCATGCCTAAAAAAATTGCGATAAATACCAGCGACGTACCGAGGTCCGGCTGCTTCAATACGAGCACGAACGGCACGCCGACAAATGCGGCAATCGGCAAGAGATCGCGCAGGGTGTTGAGCTTTCCGACCTTGTCCTCCAGAAGCGCCGCCAACGAAATAATCATGATGACCTTGGAAAACTCCGACGGCTGCAAGGTGACCGGACCAATCTGAATCCATCGCTGGGCGCCGAGCGCGCTGTGCCCGAACAACATGACCGCAAGCAGCAGCACGATATTGACGGCATAGAGCTTCATGCCATACCGCTGCAGCATCTTGTAATCAAAATTCATCAGGAAGACCGCCAGCGCGATGTTCAGCAACGCAAACACGCCCTGCCGCTGCACAAAGCCGTAGCCGCCTTCCGACGCCGCGTTGATATGCGTCGCGCTGCCGATTATGACAAGGCTCATCAAGATAATCGCGACCGCCGCAATAATCAGCGTAAAATCCATACGCCGAAGCCATCGCTTATTCATTCAAACCTTCCTCCAACGAAAGCGAAAAATCGAAAAACGCCGACGCATCCCGCGTCGGCATTTTTATTCAAATTAATGCTTACGCCCTATCACCGGCCGCATACGGTTCACGGGAATGTTGGCGACCAGCGCGACGGCGTCCTCATCGTTCTCCAGGGAGATATCCATCCCTTTTTGGTCGATTTCCATATAATTTGAAATCACCTTGATAATATCGTTCTTGATATGCTCCATGACCTCCGGTGACACGTTTGCCCGATCGTGGATCAGCACGAATTTCAGCCTTTTGTGCGCCTGCTCGGAGGAGCTTTCGGATTTACCGCCGAAGAGCTTCATAAAATTGAACATACTTCCATCTCCTCCTTAATGCCCGAAAACATGCTTCAGACGCTGCCAGAAAGACTCGGTCTCAAAAGGCTTGAACGGGATTTCCTCGCCGCAGATGCGTCCGACGATATCCCGATACGCAGCGCCCGCCGTTGAATCCTTCCACTCGACAACAGGCATGCCGCGGTTCGCCGAATCCACAACCTTGTCGTCGTCGGGCACCTGCCCGATGCACTCCAAAGAAAGAATATCGTCGATGGAGGTCATGTCCAGCATCGTGCCGTCCTTGACCATTTGCGGACGAATACGGTTCACGATCAATTTGATTTTCTTGTTTTCCGCCTGCAGCTTTCCGATAATCCTGTCCGCGTCACGCACGGCGGAGATTTCCGGGTTCGTGACCACAATGGCCCAATCCGCGCCGATGACGGCCGTCTCATAGCCCTGCTCAATGCCCGCCGGGCAGTCGATCAGGATATAATCGAACTCGGTCTTCATCGCCTGGACAATCTCCAGCATCTGCTGCGGCTCAACCGCATCCTTGTCGGCAACCTGCGAAGTCGGGAGCAGGAAAAGATTCGTGTACTTTTTATGGCGCACGAGAGCCTGCCCGTAATTCACGCGCTTCTGCGCGACGTCCACCAACGTGTAGACAATACGCCGCTCCAACCCCAGCAAAAGATCGAGATTCCGAAGACCGGTATCCGTATCGATCAGGACGACCTTCTTGCCGCGGATGGCAAGCCCTACGCCCAAATTCGCCGTAGTCGTCGTCTTTCCGACGCCGCCCTTGCCCGATGTAATGACAATAACTTCGCTCATGCCTTGATTTCCTGCCTTTCTATTGGTTCAATCACAATTTTTCCGTCTTTAATCGACGCCCGCTCAGCCACCATCGGCTTCTTCATGTTTTCCAGCGGCTGCGCTATCCGATCCGCAATCCGGATCTGCATCGGCATCAACTGGTCGGCCACCACGAACGCGGTGGTATCCCCATACGCCCCTGCGTGAACAACGCCCTTGCACGCTCCGCGGATATCGATGCTGCCGCCCGCGATGATCTGCGCGCCCGCATTGACGTTGCCGCAAATCATCACCGACCCCGGCGATTTGATTTCCTGCCCGCTGCGCACCGTACGGTTCACGACGAGCATTTGCGGCTCCTCCATCTTCGGAATCGCCTTTGGCGCTTCCATGATCGGCGTCGGCTGCGGCGCCGGAGCCGCGACGGGCTGCCGGTTCACTTTCGGCCGCGGCGGCGCCTCGACGGGAGCCTCCACGCGGAACAGGACACCATGCTGATGGAACAGCTTACGCAAGACAGCTTCGTTTGCTTCGGAAAGAACCCCCGGAGCAATCTGTATCTCCGTTCCCCTACGAAAAAAACGCGAGCCTTCTTCCAGCTTCCGTTGGATATCGTCCCGTATGGATTCAAAATCGACGTTCGGCGCAAATACGAGCTGCAAACCGCCGCGATTTCCTTTCAGTTGTACGATTTCCCTGCTCATGGCAACCCCACTTCAATCTGTCATAATAAAATCTTTAACGATATAATATTCGCCTTGCACAAAGAAAATCCTGCAAAAAATTTATCTTCTCTTGTTTCCCGGCGCCTCCGCGTACGGAATCGAGCCGTCCAGGCCGAAGGCCGCCTCTATGATACGTTTCCCGATCGGCACTGCGGACTGTGAGCCGAAGCCGCCGTTCTCGACGATAACCGCCACGACGATATTCGGATTTGTGAAAGGCCCGTACGCCACGAACCAACCGTGATCCGCACCCTGCGAGTTTTCCGCCGTGCCCGTTTTTCCCGCGATGTCCACCGGAAAGCCTGCGCCGAACACGCCCGCCGCAGTTCCTTCCTTGGTGACATCCCGAAGCCCCTGCTGCACGAGCTGGATCACTTCGTCAGGAACATCCAGCGTGGACAGAAGCGTAGGTTTGTACTCATTGATGACCTTGCCGTCCGCGTCGACGATTTTATGCACCAGATACGGCTGAAAACGCTTTCCGTTCGCGGCGATTTCTCCCATGACCATCGCCGCCTGCAGCGGCGTCACGAGATTGAAGCCCTGCCCGATAGCCGCGTCCAATGTCTCGGAATCATACCATTCGTCGTCGAGATATTTTTCCTTGTACTCACGGCTTGGCGCGAGTCCTTCCGACTCATACGGGAGATTGATGCCCGTCTTCTCGCCGAGCCCGAACATCCGCGCATATTTTTCCAGCCGGTCGACGCCGAGCCGGTAACCCATCTCATAAAAATAGTAGTTGTCGGAATGCGAGAGGGCGCTGGTAAAATCCAGCCAGCCGAGAACCTCGCCGCCCGCGTTACCTTTTTCACCCAGCCAGTAAACACCCGTATCGAGAATCATTTCGTTCGGGGTCACGACCTCTTCCGAAAGCGCCGCCGTACCCGTGACAATCTTGAACGTCGAGCCGGGCGGGTATTCGCCCGTTTTGGCCTATGATCGTTGCGATTTTGACTTTGATTGTTACCGCACTGAACCTCTTCAAATAATCATTTGAATTGGAAAAAATAAAGCCTACCCGT
>JAGAZS010000266.1 GCA_017939945.1 Schwartzia sp. (in: firmicutes) | reverse complement strand
TCTCCGGCACGTTAATCTCCACTTCCATCTCGCCGGACTCCACAAAGGTCAGCACCGTCTGCCCGGCGGCGACCACCTGTCCGACTTCCGCCGAAAGGCCGGACACCACGCCGTCCGCGTCGGCGACGAGCTCCGTGTAGGAAAGGGCGTTGTGCGCCTCCGTCGCCTGCGCAGCCGCCGCCTGATACGCAGCGAGGGCCGCGTCATAGGCCGTCTGGTACTGGTCGAGCACAGCCGCTGCAATGGCCGCTTCCGCGTAAAGCTGGCGATAGCGCGCGAGATTTGTTTCCGCCAGCGCGAGCTGCGCGCCGGCCGCCTCCGCCTGCGCGTCCGCCGCTGTCGTCTTCTGCGCCACGTCCTTCGGATCGATGCGCATCATCACCGAACCCGCCGACACCCGGTCGCCGAGCTGCACGTACCGCCCGACGATCTGCCCGCCGACCTGGAACGCCATATTCTTCTCATATCTCCCGCGCACGCTGCCCGCGTACTCCGCCGCCTGCGCCGAACCGCCGACGCTCACCGTCTGCGTGCGCACCAACGGCAATTTCGTCTCCGGCGCCGCCTCCTTGCCGCAGCCGGAAAAAATCGCCGCCGAAAGCAAAATCGCGGCGCATATCGTTATATTCCGATTCATGAACAATATCCTCCGAAAATTACCGCCTGAAAAGCAAATTCAGGAACAGGGACAGCAAGATGCTGATAATCGCACAGGTCGCCAACGGAAAATGGACGGACCAATTCTCTCCGCCGAAACGGAAATCCCCCGGCAGCTGCCCCAGCGGCAAAACCCGTCCGCCGAAATACAAAAACGCGCCAATGACCAAGATCATCGCGCCGAAAACCATCAGCATCCTCCCGATCTGCTGTGCGTCCATTTGTGCCCTCCTGCCGCAAATACATTCCAAACCATAATAATATTATAGCATAAAACAAACAGCGAAACGCCAAAAAGGCGAAAAATTCTTTCCTATTCCGCACAATAAATGGTATAATAGAGTATGCTCATATCTGACATCGGAGCGGGTCGCCGCTTCGGAAAAAAGATTGGAGGTTTTTGAATGAACTGTACAGAAATCGTAAATGTCGTCGGCCGCGAAATCATGGACTCGCGCGGCAATCCCACCGTCGAGGCCGAGGTCACGCTCTGCGACGGCAGCGTAGGCCGCGCGGCAAGCCCGAGCGGCGCGTCCACGGGGCAGTTCGAGGCGCTGGAGCTTCGCGACGGCGACAAGAAACGCTACAACGGCAAAGGCGTGCTGAAAGCCGTCAAGAACGTCAACACGACGCTGACGAAGGCCGTCCTGGGCCTCGAAGCCGCCGACACCTATTCTGTCGACCAGGCAATGCTGAAGGCCGACGGCACCGAGGGCAAGAAGAAGCTCGGCGCCAACGCCATCCTCGCCGTTTCTTTGGCCAGCGCAAAGGCCGCCGCGATTTCCGAAGGACAGTCGCTGTACCGCTTCCTCGGCGGCGCCCAGGCGCGCGTGCTGCCGGTGCCGATGATGAACATCCTGAACGGCGGCGCCCACGCAACGAACAACATCGACGTGCAGGAATTCATGATCATGCCAATCGGCGCGAAGACCTTCGCCCAGTGCCTCCAGTGGTGCGCCGAGGTTTATCACGCATTGGCCGCGCTCCTGAAGAAGAACAAGCTCGCGACCTCCGTCGGCGACGAGGGCGGCTTCGCGCCGAACCTGAAGAGCACCGAGGAAGCCCTTGACTACATCATGAAGGCAATCAAGGAAGCGGGCTACAAGCCGGGCAAGGATTTCGCCCTGGCGATGGACGCCGCCGCCAGCGAATGGAAAGGCAAGAAGAAAGGCGAATACATTTTGCCGAAGGTCGGCACGAAGTACACCACCGCGAAGCTGATCGACTACTGGGAAAAGCTCGTCGAAAAATATCCGATCGTTTCCCTCGAAGACCCGCTGGACGAGGAGGACTGGGAAGGCTGGAAGAAACTGACCGAGCGCCTCGGCCACAAGCTCCAGATCGTCGGCGACGACCTCTTTGTCACGAACACGAAGCGTCTCGCGAAAGGCATCGAGATGGGCGCGGGCAACGCGATCCTGATCAAGCTGAACCAGATCGGCTCGCTGACCGAGACCATCGAGGCGATCCAGCTCGCGCACAAGAACGGCTTCCGCGCCGTAGTCTCCCACCGCTCCGGCGAGACCGAGGACGCGACGATTGCCGACCTCGTAGTAGCGCTGAACGCAGGCCAGATCAAGACCGGCGCCCCGAACCGCAGCGAACGTGTAGCGAAGTACAACCAGCTCCTCCGCATCGAGGAAGAACTGGGAGGAAAAGCCGCCTACGACGCATCGCCGCTGCTGGCGAAACTCGCGAACCGGTAATCCGATATTCAAAAACCAAAAAACGGCTTTCGAGTCATGCGCTCGGAAGCCGTTTTTAGATGAAACGAGGACGGTTTCACAAATGAAACCGTCCTCTTGGTTTTATTTCTTGAACATCTTCTTGATCGTGTTCATGAAGCTTTCCTGCTCCGGGTTTACGTTTTGCCCGCTGATCTCGCCGAACTCCTTCAAAAGCTCTTTCTGCCTTGCGGAAAGCTTTTGCGGCGTAAGCACCTTGACGCGCACGAGCTGGTCGCCGCGGCCGTTGCCGCGCAGGAACGGGATGCCGCGCCCCTTCAGCCGAAGCATCGTGCCGGACTGGATGCCCGCCGGGATCTTCATTTCCACCTTGCCGTCGATGGTCGGCGCTTCGATGGTGTCGCCGAGGGCCGCCTGCACGAAGGAGATCGGCACCTCGCAGAGCACGTCGGAACCTTCGCGCTCGAACAGCTTATGACGCTTCACGAAGATATAGACGTAAAGGTCGCCGCTCGATCCGCCGCGCAGTCCCGCCTCGCCGCCGCCGGCCACGCGGATGCGCGAGCCTTCGTCGACGCCCGCCGGAATCTTCACGCTGATCTTCTTGCGGACTTTCTTGCGTCCGGTGCCGCCGCAATCCGAGCACGGATTCTTGACGATCTTGCCCGTGCCGTGGCATCGTCCGCAGGGATGCGAATTCAGGATTTGCCCGAAAGGCGTATTCTGCCTCCGCTGAACTTGGCCCGTGCCGTGGCAGTCCGGACAGGTTTCCGGCGACGTTCCCGCCGCCGCGCCGGTGCCGTGACAGGTACCGCAGTTTTCCGTGCGCGGAACGGTCAGTTCCGCCTCCTTGCCGAAAGCCGCTTCCTCGAAGGTCAGCTCCAGATCGTAACGAAGGTCGCTGCCCCGCTCCTGTCCCGACCGCCGCGAACGGCTTCCGCCGCCGCCGAAGAACGCGTCGAAAATATCGTCGAAGCCGCCGCCTCCGCCGCCGAATCCTCCGAAGCCGCCAAATCCGCCGAAGCCACCCGCTCCGCCGCCTCCGCCGCCGTTCTCGAAGGCCGCGTGACCGAACTGGTCGTACTGGGCCTTCTTCTGCGGATCGGAAAGCACGCTGTAAGCTTCGTTGACTTCCTTGAATTTTTCCTCCGCCGTTTTCGGGTCGTCGCGGTTCAGGTCCGGGTGATATTTGCGCGCCAGCTTTTTGAAGGCTTTCTTGATCTCGTCCTCGGACGCGCCCTTTTGAACGCCGAGCACTTCATAGTAGTCGCGTTTGTCGCTCATAACCAGGTCTCCCCTATGAAAAGAGCGGAGTGTGAAGCACACTCCACTCTTCAAACTTCACTTTCCTTACTTGTCTTTAACTTCCGTGTATTCAGCGTCAACCACGTTGTCGTCGGCCTTCTTCGGCTCTTCCTGCGCCGCCTGTTGCTGCGCTCC
>JAGAZS010000265.1 GCA_017939945.1 Schwartzia sp. (in: firmicutes) | reverse complement strand
TCCGGGTGAGTACGCTAGCAGGTATAAGCCGGAAGACTATATAAAGAGGAATGTTGAGTCGGAGATAAGAAACCCTGTAATATCAAAGATTCTTTTCTTGAATAAATCCATCGAGAAATTTGGAAGTGGGTTTAAGCGAATTGACAGCCTATGCAAGGATGCAGGTGTGGAATACTCATATGTGAACAGCGAGAACGGATTCAAATTCGTGATCAGACGGCCAACTCTTGGAAGTGACATCACAAATGTCACTTCCAATGTCACTTCTAATGAAGTCTTGAATCGTACTGAAGCGACTGTATTAGCAATATTGAAGGTACATCCGAATATATCACGGGACGAACTTGCGGAAAAGGTATCTAAAACGGTTCGAACAATACAGAGAACGCTGAATTCATTACGGGATAAGGGATATATTGAACGAAAAGGGGCTAAGCAGAATACTAGCTGGGAAGTGAAGAAATAAGTTCAGCCTGATTTCCATTGTAATTCAATCCTTGCTTATCTGGACGGCAAAGCCGTCGAGGGAAAGTTCACACAGGACGTAGCCTCGGAAGTTGATAAGGTCAAGCAGCATAACGAAACGAAGGTGGAGTATATGACGTTGATGATGGAATTGAAGCAACAAAGACGGGAAGGCAAGGAAGAAGAACGAATAGAATCTATCCGGTCTCTGATGGAAACAATGAAATGGACTGCTAAACAAGCGATGGACGCCTTGAAAATCCCTGTTGCAGAACAGAAGAAATACGCAGCACAGGTGTAAACTGAATAATTGAGATAAATATAAAACCGCTCACGCTCCTTGTCTGGACAATCCAGAAATAATGGAGGCAAGCGGTTTTTGTTGTTCTTTTGATTATAGAAACGAATAAGAGGGAATCCTCCTCTGAAGCCTGATTTTCTATAACTGCGACACGATGATACCTCCACTTTCCGCGTCATTACTGGGGAAAATTAATAAGAACTCCGTAAGAACTTCATAAGAGCTTTTGATGCGTTTTAGTAGCAAAAAAGGCTTCGAGGAAGTCAACATGCCGGGGGCATGTTGACTTCTCGAAGCCTTGATTTTACTATGTGGTGACCTGGGAGGGACTCGAACCCCCGACCCTTTGGTTCGTAGCCAAATACTCTAATCCAGCTGAGCTACCAGGCCATGACCGCTTCCGCAATCAACGCATATTATAATAGCACGCGAAAAAGTGAGTGTCAACGATTTTTTGAAATTTCCCGTCCGCTAGTAGACGTGGTACTCTTTCCACGGAATCTGGTCGACGCGGATGGACTTCAGGAACTCCACGATGTCCTTCCGGCCGAAATAGTGCGGCGTGCCGTTGGCGTCCTGCGACATCAGGATGATCGGCATATTGGGGAAGAAAACGGAAATTTCCTGCCGGAAGGCCGTGGCCCGCGCCGTGTACTGCGTGACATGGGGCTTGACGGAGATGATGGCAAAGGTCACGCCTTGCTCGATGATGACTGCTCCGTGAATGGTCATACGGATTCTCCTCTGCGTAAAGCTTACAAAAAGATAAGAACTACATCTGTTTTTTATCATTTTATTATAGCACATTTTTTGAGCAAATAAAAAGAAACGAATTTTTGTGAAAAATATGTTCCAAAACTATTGACAAAACGAACTTTCGATATTAATATAAGAACAAAGGTTCTCGGAACATAAATTCCCGGAACAAAAATTTGCAATCGTTGACGGGAGATGGGCGGAATGAAAAAGAGAAAGAAAAAGACGGGAAGGCTGTTGGCGCGGTTGCTGTTGATTGCGCTGGTTGCGGCTATGGTCTCGCCGTTCCATTTGGGCAACGGGTATCTCCGGAGCGGCGATTTTGCGACGGTGGAGGTCGCGCGAAAAGATAATATCCGGACAATCGCCTCACGATACACGGCGCGCACGGAGGACGTGGACGAGCTGGTGGAGGCGATCATCGAGGTCAACGGGCTTCCGGCGGACGGTTCGCTCCGCGCGGGGCAAAGCCTGCGCGTGCCCATCCTGAAGGATCGGCTGCCGAAGCTGGCGGAAAAATAGCGGAGAAATGAACAGGACGGAAAAGAAGCGTTCGCAAAACGGCGGGCGTTTCTTTTTTTGCGTTCATTATTATATGGCAATGCCACAGAGTCGAGATTGTCCTTGACAAACTCTGAACTAAGGCATTATCGCTCGGTGGAAAAATCCGCCTCGCGGAAATGCCACAAAGGAGAGTTTGTCCTTGACAAACTCTCCTCTGTGGCATTATAATGCATTAAGATATAAGAAGATGTTAACTGGAAGAGTGGGTGTGAGCCCACTCTTTACTCTTATGTGCGTGCGGCAAGAGGGGGTGCATTTGTGGCGAGTGTTGTAGAAAAAACAGTCTGGCAGATGGCGGAAACGCTTCTGGACGGGAGCGGCGTCGAGCTTGTCGACGTCGAGTATGTGAAGGAAAAGGACTGGTATCTCCGCGTGTTCATCGACAAGCCGGAAGGAATCGGCATCGAGGACTGCCAGGCGCTCAGCGAGAAGCTGGAGGAAAAGCTGGACGCGGAGGACGTCATGCCGGAGCCGTATATATTGGAAGTTTCATCGCCGGGGCTGGACCGCGTGCTGAAAAAGCCGCGGGATTTTGAGCGCGAGCGGGGCAAGGAAGTGGACGTTTCGCTCTACGAGCCGATGGACGGGGAAAAACTTCTCGTCGGAAAGCTGGAAGGCTTCGGGGAGCAGGGACTTTCTCTCGAAGGCCGCGAACCGATCCCGAAGGAAAAAATCGCGCAGGTGCGCTTGCATATAGAGATCTGACATATAATATGAATCGTTTGGGAGGATTCAATCTTGATCAAGAGAAGCAGGGGAAAAGGCAAGAAGAAAGTGCAGGAGTTCGATCGCGCCAAGGAATTCATGACGGCGATCAACGATCTGGCGAAAGAGAAGGGCATCGCGCCGGACGTTCTGTTCGACGCCATCGAGGCGGCTCTGATTTCCGCGTATCGCCGGAACTTCGGTTCGGAGCAGAACGCGCATGTGCAGATTGACCGCGAGACGGGAGAGTTCCACGTCTACGCGCACAAGACCGTCGTGAAGGACCTGACCGATCCGGTGATGGAAATGGCGCTGGCGGACGCCCAGGCTATCGACCCCGATTACGAGGAAGGCGACGTGCTGGAAATCGAGGTGACGCCGGCGAATTTCGGACGGATCGCGGCGCAGACGGCGAAGCAGGTCGTGGTGCAGCGGATTCGCGAGGCGGAGCGCGGCAATATTTACGACGAGTTCTCGGGACGTTCCAGCGACATCGTGACGGGAACCGTGCAGCGTGTCGAGAACCGCACCGTTTTTATCGACCTCGGACGGACGGAGGCGGTGCTGACGGCGTCGGAGCAAATCGAGGGCGAGATTTACAAGTACGGGGACCGCGTCAAGGCGTATATCCTCGAAGTCCGTCGCACCTCGAAGGGGCCGCAGGTTTCCGTTTCGCGCACCCATCCGGGGCTGCTGAAACGGCTGTTCGAGCTGGAAGTGCCGGAAATTTACGACGGCATCGTGGAGATCAAGTCGGTGGCGCGCGAGCCGGGCATGCGCTCGAAAATCGCCGTATTCTCGAAGGACGCGGACGTCGATCCCGTCGGCTCCTGCGTCGGTCACAAGGGGATGCGCGTGCAGGCGGTGGTCACGGAGCTTCGCAACGAGAAAATCGACATCGTGAAGTGGAACGAAGATCCCGCGCATTATATCGCGAATGCGTTGAGCCCGGCGAAGGTCGTTTCCGTGGCGGTCAACGAGGCGGAAAAGGCGTCGCGGGTGGTCGTGCCGGACAACCAGCTTTCCCTCGCCATCGGCAAGGAAGGGCAGAACGCGCGGCTCGCGGCGAAACTGACCGGATGGAAGATCGACATCAAGAGCGAATCCCAGGCGGCGGATGAAGAACCGGACGAGAACATGTCCGTCGTCGAAGTCACGGGCGAGGAATCCTTCTCGGTGGAAGGCGATGAGGTTTAATGACGGTCCGGAAAAAAACGCCGGAGCGGCTTTGTATCGGCTGCCAGACCGTGCATCCGAAAAAGGAGCTTGTGCGGATCGTGCGCAGCCCGGAGGGAGTCTTTTCGGTGGACTTCAAGGGCAAGATGCCGGGGCGCGGCGCGTATGTCTGCCACAAGCCGGAATGCTTTGACGCGGCGGTGAAGCGAAAGCGTTTCGAGAAAGCGTTCCAGGGGCCGGTAAGCGCGGAAATACTGGAAACGCTCCGGGCGGAAATGTTCCCGGCGGGGACTTGATATAGATGGAAGCAAAGAAGATCGAGGGCTTGCTTGGCATGGCGCAGCGCGCGGGCAAGACGGCGTCCGGAGAATTCGCGATCCAAAAGGCGATCGCCGCCGGAAAGGTGAAGGCGTTGATCGTGGCGGAGGACGCTTCCGAACGTTTCAAAGAGACGATGATGAAAGAAGCTGCGGCGAAAGGCATTCCCGTATATACGCGGCTCACGAAGGACGCGCTGGGGCAATGCCTCGGCAAGGAGTACCGGGCGGCGGCGGCTCTTCTGGACGAAGGGTTTGCCAGGGCGCTCGGGGAAAAGCTTCGGCCGACGGCGGGATGCGTGGCAAGGAATTCGGAGGTGGGGCAATGAGAGTCTACGAATTGGCGAAGGAACTCAAGACGGACAGCAAAAATATCATGAAAATCCTGACCCAGCACGGGCACGAGGTCAAAAATCATTTTGCGAGCGTCGGCGACAAGGAACGGGCGATCGTGGAAGAGGCTTTGGGGAAAAAAGGCGGCGGAGCGCCCGCGGGCAAGCCGGAAATAAAGGAAAAGCCCGCGGCGAAACCGCCGGCGCGTGAACAGCAAACGCAGAGGCAAAAACCGCAGCGGGAGCAGCAGCGTCCCGGCGCGAGACCGCCGGCGAGGGCGATGGAGATTACGCCGGGATCGGTGCGGCGCATCGTGCGCGCGGCGGATGTGCGCGCGGCTAAGGAAGCTGAGGAGCGCGCCGCGGCGGAGGCGAAAGCGTTGGCGGAACGCGTCGAGGCACAGGCGCAGGCACGGGAAGCCGAGCTTCGCCGCGCCGAAGAGGAAAAACGGCGCGCGCAGGAAAGAGCCGAAGCGGCGCGCCGCGAGGAAGAAGCGCGAGCACGCCAGCAGCAGGAAGCGCAAAAGCTTGCACAGCAACAAAACGAACGCCGCTCCGCGCAGCCAGGCGGAGAGAATCGTTCGACGGGGGAAAGGAACGGACATATGCAAGGTGCCGTCGCGGGCCGTCCGCAGCAGAACACGGGAAACAACAACCAAAGCCAAAACCGCCGGAACAATTTCGGCGGCAATGACGCGAATCGTCACGCAGGCGGCGGGAATGAAGGGAATCGTCATCCCGGCGGCGACGGCGGGAATCGGCGCGCGGGCGGAAACGACGGCAACCGTCGGAACCGCGACAACGGCAATTTCGGCGGCAAGCGCGGCGGGAAGAACAACCGCGACGACCGCAGGAACAGCAACAGCGGGAATTTCAACAACGGCGGCTTCAACCGGAACGAGAACCGTCCGGGCAGGAAGAACCGCAAGAACAAGAACCAGCCCCAGCAGCCGCAGAAGGTGGAGATCGCCCGCCCGACCCATATCAAGATCGGCGAGACGATTGCGGTGCGCGACCTTGCCAGCAAGAT
The DNA here is from genome assembly GCA_017939945.1 of Schwartzia sp. (in: firmicutes). Taxonomy (GTDB): domain Bacteria; phylum Bacillota; class Negativicutes; order Selenomonadales; family Selenomonadaceae; genus RUG12372. Next base: position 4,895 of record JAGAZS010000265.1, on the reverse strand, counting down.
GAGCTGCACGGCGGCGGACATTATCAAGAAATTGTTCCTGATGGGCTCGGTGGCCACCATCAATCAGGAAATCGACTACGACACGGCGGAGCTGGTCGCCAGCGAGTTCGGCGTGACTGTCGAGGCATTGCCGCCGGAGGTCGATCTGACGGAAATCCCGGTCATCGAGGACGACCCGAAGACGCTGGTGCTTCGTCCGCCGGTGGTCACGGTCATGGGTCACGTCGACCACGGCAAGACGTCGCTGCTCGACGTGATTCGCAAAAGCTCGGTGGCGCGCGGCGAGGCCGGCGGCATCACCCAGCACATCGGCGCTTATCAGGTCAACTGCCAGGGCAAGAAAATCGTGTTCCTCGACACGCCGGGCCATGAGGCCTTCACGGCGATGCGCGCGCGCGGCGCTCAGGTCACGGATATCGCGATCCTCGTCGTCGCTGCCGACGACGGCGTGATGCCGCAGACCATCGAGGCAATCAACCACGCGAAATCGGCGAATGTGCCGATCATCGTCGCGATCAACAAGATCGACAAGCCGGGCGCGAACCCGGACCACGTCAAGCAGCAGCTCGCCGAGCATGAGCTGGTGCCGGAGGAATGGGGCGGCGACGTCATCATGGTTCCGGTTTCCGCGAAAAAAGAGATCGGCATCAACGATCTGCTGGAGACGATCCTGCTCGTCGCCGAAGTGCAGGAGCTGAAGGCGAACCCGAACCGCGAAGCCCGGGGCGTCATCATCGAGGCGCAGCTCGACAAGGGGCGCGGTCCGGTGGCGACGGTGCTGGTGCAGAACGGTACGCTCCGCATCGGCGATTCCATCGTCGCGGGCACGACCTACGGCAAGGTCCGCGCGATGATCAACGACCGCGGCGAGAACGTCAAGAAAGCGCCGCCGTCCATGCCTGTCGAGGTGCTCGGACTTTCCGACGTGCCTGAGGCGGGCGACGAGCTGGCGGCATTGGATGAGAAGCTCGTCCGCGCCATCGCGGAGAAGCGCATCGAGAAGCAGCGCACGGAGCTGATGAAGTCCAAGAAGGTCTCCCTCGACGATTTGTTCCATCAGATCCAGGAAGGCCATATCAAGGACCTGAACATCGTCATCAAGGCGGACGTGCAGGGATCCGTCGAGGCGCTGACAGGATCGCTGCTCGCGCTGAACAAGAACGAGGAAGTGCGCGTCAGCATCGTGCATTCCGGCGTCGGCGCGGTCAGCGAGTCCGACGTCATGCTGGCGGCTGCGTCCAACGCGCTGATCATCGCGTTCAATGTGCGCCCCGACGCGAACGCGCGCAGGGCGGCGGACGCCGAGAAGATCGACATCCGCACCTACCAGGTCATTTACGACGCGCTGAACGACGTCAAGGCGGCCATGTCCGGCTTGCGTGCGCCGAAATACAAAGAAGTCATCAGCGGCAAGGTCGAGATCCGTCAGGTCATGAAATTCTCGAAGGTTCTCGTCGCGGGCTGCTATGTGCTCGAAGGCAAGATCACGAACAATTCCAAGGTCCGCATCATCCGCGACCATATCGTCGTGTTCGACGGCGAGCTGGATTCCCTGCGGCGTTTCAAGGACGACGTCAAGGAAGTCGCGGCGGGCTACGAATGCGGCCTGACGCTGAAGGATTACCGCGATTTCCGCGAGGGCGACATCCTCGAAGTTTACGAGATGGAAGAAATCGAGACGTCCATCGCCGAGGTCAACGCCGCGGCGGAACAGAAGGAAAATTAAGTTTTAGGAAACGCTGCCCGCGGACGTGTTGCCGTTTTCCAACGGCGGAGCGTTCGCGGTTTTGTTTTTAGGAAGGAAGAAAAAATCATGGGGCAACTGCGCATGGAACGCGTGCAGGAGTTAATGAAGCAGGAGATCAGCAAGATCATTTTGGAGGACCTCAAGGACCCGCGCGTCGGGTTCGTGACGGTTACGCGGGTGCATGTGACCAGCGATCTGCGTTCGGCGCGGGTATATGTGAGCCTGATGGGGACCGACGAGCAGATGGCGGACTCCCTGCGCGGACTGAACCGTTCGCTGGGATTCATCCGCCGCGAGGTCGGGCATCGCGTACGGCTCCGCTACACGCCGGAGCTCTCGCTGGAGATGGACGACACGATGGCGTACAGTGCGCATATCCAGGAGCTCCTGCTGCGCGTGCAGAAGGAAGAACAGGAAAAGAAAGGCGGGGAAACGGAATGAATATCACGATGGAGCAGGCCGCCGAAAAGCTGATGGCGGCGAAAAAACTCCTGATCACGGCCCATGTCAATCCCGACGGCGACGCCGTCGGCTCGGTGCTGGGGCTATCTGCGTTTTTGCGCGGCAGGGGGAAAACCGTGACCGTCATGATCGACGACAAGCTGCCGAAAAATCTTTCGTTCCTGCCGGGCTACGACAGGATCGTCCGTCCGGAGGAAGGGAAAAAAGCCGACGCCGAGCTGCTGGTGATCCTCGATACGAGCCTCGACCGCATCGGCGAAGTCGCGAAAGCGGCGGAAGGGCTGCCGGTGCTGAATATCGACCATCATATCTCCAACGACGGGAAAGCCGATTTCCTTTACAATGACAACCGTGCGGCGGCCTCGGAAATGATTTTCGAGATTGTCGACCATCTGGGCGGGGACTTTACGCCGGAAATCGCGACGTCGCTCTACACGGGCATGGCGACGGACACGGGATTCTTCAAGTTCTCGAACACGCGCCCCGAAACCATGCGCGCGGCGGCGCGGCTGCTCGAAGCGGGCGTTCGCCCGGAGCAGGTGTCCGAATCACTGGAGGAAAAACCGGAATCCATCGTGCGCGGTCAGGCGGCTGCGCTCCAGACCATGGAGCTTTCCTACGGCGGGCGCGTCGCGGGGCTGTACCTCGACAAAGATCTGGCCACGTCCCTGGAAACGACGGAAGGCTTCATCGACTTCGTGCGCGTGATCGAGGGTGTCGAGATCGCCGTGCTGATCAAGTGCATGGACGAGAATTTCTGCCGTGTCAGCGTCCGCTCCAAGGGGCTCGACGTCAGCAAGGTCGCGATGAAATTCGGCGGCGGCGGCCACATCCGAGCGGCGGGCTTCCCAATCAGGAAGCCGCTGGCCGAAGCGAAAAAGGACGTACTGGAAGCGCTGGGCGAAGTGCTGAAGTAAGAGTGGATAGTGGGGAGTGGAGATAGATATCGTAATATCTTCACGCTTAACTCCTCACTCTAAAAGAAAAAGGGGATGCATCGGTGCTTGACGGATTCATAAACTTCCTGAAGCCGCCCGGCATGAGCTCCCATGACGCGGTGGGCTGCGTTCGCCGCGTGCTCGGGCTGAAAAAAGCGGGGCACGCGGGCACGCTGGATCCCGGCGCGGCGGGCGTTCTGCCGATTGCCGTCGGTCGCGCGACGCGGCTGCTCGAATACGTGGGCGGCACGCGGAAATCCTACCGCGCGGAGCTGCGCTTCGGTGTCGAGACCGACAGCGGCGACGACCTCGGCGAGATTGTCGAGCGAAGCGACGCTCCCATGCCGGACGAAAAAACGGTCGCACGCGCGGTGCGCTCTTTGACCGGCGAAATCATGCAGACGCCGCCGGTCTATTCCGCCGTGAAGATCGGCGGGCGGCGCGCCTGCGACCTCGCGCGAAAAAACGAGGCCGTCGAGATCCCTTCGCGCAAGGTCGTGATCTACCGTCTTGACGTCTTGGCGCGGCGCGACGCGGAAAAAACATTGCTGCTCGATATCGACTGCTCGAAGGGGACTTATATCCGCTCAATTTGCCGCGACCTCGGGCGGGCGGCGGGCGTTCCCGCGACGATGTCCTTTCTGGTGCGGACCCGCGTCGGGGATTTTGCGCTGGAGTACGCGCACACGCCGGAAGAACTTTCGGCGCTCGGCGAAAATGCGGTGGAGCCGCCGGAAAGATATCTCGGCCATTTAACGCATTATGATTTGCCGGAAGCGAGAACCAAAGCGTTCCTGAACGGATTGCCCACGCATATCGAGGGGCTTTCGGGGATGGCGGGCCCGCTGGCGGTATTTTCCGGCGGCGCGTTCCTGGGAATCGGACGATACGAGGAAATGCCGGCGTCGCTGTCGCCGGAGAAAGTATATAAATTATAACGAAAGGAGGCGCGGCGCGTGAAAATCCTTGGGCGGCTTTCCGACACGCAAAATGCGCGTGAAGTGCGGGGCTGCGTCGTCGCCGTCGGAACTTTCGACGGCGTGCACATCGGGCATCGGGATTTGCTCTCCCGCGCCGTGTCGCTGGCGCAGGACACGGGCGTTCCCTGCGTCGTCTTTACCTTTCAAAATCATCCTCTGTCCGTGCTCGCGCCGGACCGTGTGCCGCCGTCCCTTTCCTCGCCGGAGGAACGGTGCCGTGTGTTTGCGTCCCTCGGCGTTGATTTCGTAATCGAGGAGTCGTTCACAAAAGAGCTGGCTTTGCTTCCGGCGGAGGATTTTCTCTCGCGTCTCGTCGAAACTCTCGACCCGCGAATGGTGGTTGTCGGGGAGAATTTTTCTTTCGGCGCGGGCGGGCGCGGCACGCCGGAATTTCTCGCCGCGAAGGGAAAAGAAATGTGCTTTCACGTCGAGAAGATGTCGCTGCTTTCCTATGCGGGGAAAACGGTTTCGAGCACGCGGATTCGCGCCCTGCTCTCTGAGGGCGACGTGCGGCTGGCCGGCGAGCTTCTGGGGCGGCCCTTCTCGATGGCGGGTGTCGTCGTCCACGGCGACGAGCGTGGGCGGACTTTGGGATTTCCGACGGCGAACCTTTTGCCGCCGAAAGGCGAGGCCTGCCCCGCGAATGGTGCCTACGCGGTGCGTGTTGTTCTTGAAAGCGGGGAGGAAAAGATCGGCGTCGCCAACGTCGGGAGCAATCCCACCTTCGACGGGAATGAGCGCCGTGTCGAGGCGCATCTTCTTGATTTT
>JAGAZS010000264.1 GCA_017939945.1 Schwartzia sp. (in: firmicutes) | reverse complement strand
TCGCGGACGCCGAAATGAATATTGCGTCCTGCGTAATTCTCCTTCGAGAAATCACCTGCGCCGTCCATGACCGTCTTGTTCGACGGACCGAGATCGGCGCTGCCGCCGAAAAGCTGCGGAAGCTTATCTTTGAGCCGGTTGATATATTTTCCCGAAAGGCTGCGCGTAGCCTGCGCTTTGTCCTCATACTCCCAATACACTTCGTCGTTCAGCAGGACATTTTTGTCCGCGTCTGCATGGCACTCGTCCCATAGTTTTTTCATATCGGGGAATTTATTCCGATAATCGGCGAACAGCGCATTCCAGTCCGCCTCCGCTTTTTCGCCCTCCTTGGCGAGATTCGCGTAGTGCGCGTAAATCTCCTCCGGCACGTCAAAAGGCTCCTGCGACCGCCACCCCAGCGTTTTCCTGAGCTCTTTTACATTATCTTCGCCCAGCGGCTCGCCGTGGGCACTGGCCTTGCCCTGTTTCGCCGGACAACCATAACCGATTTGCGTCTTGATCGTGATAAACGACGGACGCGTCTTGTCCGCTTTCGCTTCTTCAATCGCCCTGCCGATAGCCGCGAGATCATTCCCGTCTTCGACGGTCAGCGTCTGGAATCCAAAGGCCTCCATACGCTTCTGCACGTTTTCGGTGAACGCGAGATCGGTGTTGCCCTCAATCGTAATCGAATTACTGTCATAAAGCACGATCAGCTTTGACAGCCCTAATGTACCCGCCAAGGAAAACGCCTCGGAAGAAATGCCCTCCATCATGCAGCCGTCGCCGCCCAGCGCGAAGGTGTAGTGATCGACAACGGGATATCCCGGCTTGTTGAACATCGCCGCAAGGTGTGCCTCCGCCATCGCCATGCCGACAGCCATGCCCATGCCGGCGCCCAGTGGTCCCGTAGTCGCTTCGACGCCGACCGTGTGACCGTACTCGGGATGCCCCGGCGTCAGCGAACCGTCCTGCCGGAAATCTTTCAAATCGTCCATCGTCAGGCCGTACCCGAAAAGATGGAGCAAAGAATATAACAGCATCGAGCCGTGGCCGCCTGAAAGCACGAAACGATCGCGATTCTCCCATTTGGGGTTCTTCCCATTGTGTTTCATATGCCGCGCCCAAAGCTCGTATGCGATTGGCGCCGCCCCCAGCGGCAGGCCCGGATGGCCGGAATTCGCCTTTTGTATCGCGTCCGCCGACAATATGCGGATTGCGTTCACGCTCATCGCGTCTATCGACATTCCTTCATCGCCCTTCTGTATATAAATTTAATAGAATTTACCTTGCCGCAATTACATCGATCTCTACCAGCGCGCCCTTCGGCAGCTTGCTGACTTCGACGCAGACCCGCGCGGGCGGATTTTCCTGGAAATACTGCCCGTAAATGCCGTTGACCTTCGCAAAATCGTCCATATTCGTGATATAGACCGTCGTCTTGACGACATTCTCCAGCGACGAGCCGGCCGCTTCAAGAATCGCCTTGAGGTTTTCCAAGACCCGCGCCGTCTGCACCTCTACGCTGCCTTCTACAAGCTCGCCTGTCGCCGGAATCAGCGGAATCTGCCCCGAAACAAAAACGAACCCGCCCGCCTCGATGGCTTGGGAATACGGTCCGATGGCCTGCGGCGCGTTCGCCGTAGAAATAACTTTTTTCATGCGTAAAAACTTCCTTCCTAATTTATTGGTCTTCTGCGTCGTCCGGTCTCTTCATAACGAGATCCTGCCGCAAAAGCGCCGCCTCGCCGAGATACACGTGGCGGATGTCCTTTTGTGGCTTGTCCGTATCGGCAAGCACCAGCGCGCGGATGCAAAGCGGCAGGCTGTCCTTGACCGCCATCTGGCGCGTGTCGAAAAGCGGCACTGCATCAAAGCCCGGTATCTGCCTCGCGCCCGCCGCCGGAAACGCCGCCGTGATGTCCTCCGTCGCGCTCAAAATCACCGCGCCGACGTCCTCCGGCGTCACCCCGTTATGACGGATCATCTCCGTCACCATCCAGCGAACCGCCGCGACAATCTCGGCTTCGGTATCGTTCTTGATCGTAATTGCTCCGCGGATTCCCCGCATAGAGAAGCCCTCCCTTGATATTTCTATGAATTTCGTATGATATCCCAAAGCAGCCGCCCGCACAAAACAAGCGCCGCCAAATACCCGAACACGCCCAACAGCGGTATCTCCATGATCTTCGGCGTCATCTGCGTCATGCAGATAACGCTGGAGCCTAAAAGCAACGCCGAACCAATCAAGCCGAGAACGAGCTTGTTGATCATACCGTCAATCCGTCGAAGCGGTTCCTCGGAACCGGTCAGTTCGAGATTGACTTTCGTCTGCCCGCGCATCGTCATTTGCAGGATATCGGAAATCTGCTCCGGCAAGCGCATGGTTTTCTTGAAGAAAACATAACCCTCGCTTTTCAGCCGGTCCAACTCCACGCGCCAGTTGAAATCCTTCTGTAAATTGAGCTGGATACTTCGCGCGAAAATCTCAACGAAATTGACGTCCGGGCAATAATTCCGCATGACGCCCTCAATCGTCAATACGCCGCGGGCAAACATGCTTAACCCCGGCCCGATCCCGATCCGATGGCGGCGAAGCACGTCCATGATGTCTCGCGTCAAAGTCCCCATTTGGAACGTGCCGAAATCGAGATCCCCGTATGTCGTCATCATCGCGTCGATATCCTCGTACAGCCGCGTATGGTCGACACGTTTCTGCGGAACGCCCAGCGCCAGCACCGCAGCCTTCATTTCCATCGTGTCATGATTTGCCAGCGAGAAAAAAGCCTTGCGGATGGCCCGTCGGTCGCGATTGGAAATTCGTCCCATCATGCCAAGATCGATCCAAACGATTTTCCCGTCCCGCACGCGGATATTCCCCGGATGCGGATCGGCGTGGAAATAGCCGTCCTCGATCATCTGCTTGACATAGTTTTCCGCAAGCCGACGCCCAAGCTGGTTAATATCGAAGCCCTTTGCACGGAGACCCGCAGAGTCGTCAAAGCGTATCCCGTCCACATACTCCATCACGAGAATCTGCGACGTCGTCAAATGATGGAAAACTTGCGGGCAGTCCACATACTCTTCGCCCGCGTTGAGCTGGCGGAACTCGTCGATATGGTCGGCCTCCATCAGGAAATCCATCTCCTGCTTGGCAATCCGCCACATCTCATCCAGCAGCATCGAAATATCGAGGACGCCCCGCTCCGCGCCGACCACCTGTGTCAATGCAGCCGCGCGTTTCAGCAGGACAATGTCCTGTTCCATCACGGCGTAAATACCGGGCCGCTGCACCTTGACGACGACCTCTTCCCCCGTCGCGAGCACGGCGCGATGCACCTGCGCGATAGACGCCGAGCCGAGCACTTCAGGTGAGATTGATGCAAATTTCTTTTGCCACGGGCACTTGTACTCCCGCTCCACAATGGAAAGCACAGTCTCGAACGGCATCGGGCGGACATCCGCCTGCAACGTCGTCAACGCGTCGCAATATTCCTGCGGCAGGAAATCGGACCGCATGCTCATGATCTGCCCAAGCTTTACGAAAGTCGGACCCAAATCCTCCAATATCTGGCGAATCTTTTCCGGCGTGACGCCGTGCATCAGCTCCCGATTCCGCAGGACTCGGATCATTTCGCGGAACCGGCGCGCGGGAAGCTTCTCCGCGGTGTCGCTATTCGATTTTGTCATCAGGCTATCCAGCATAACGACGCCTCACACAAAAATGAAATCAGCCGTTATCCCTTGACCGGCTCCTGCAAAATCTGCTGAAAAATGGCCATGATATGTTGCCCGTAATACGTCCCCGGCACCGCCCAACGGCCGTTCAAGTCCAGCCAATGGGGCAGCGTCATGGCGCCGTATATATCGCGCACCATCGAATAACGCGGATCCACGATATCCGAAGACGGCGTCCGTGTCGTCGCGTAGGCCAGAAGGTGCTGGATATGTGCCCGGACGCCAATCTGCGCAGACGGGAAATAACCGCCCTGCACATAATCACTGGTCGTCCCCAACCCGCAATAATTGTTCTGATCCGGCGTCACCGTACCGCCGTA
>JAGAZS010000263.1 GCA_017939945.1 Schwartzia sp. (in: firmicutes) | reverse complement strand
TTTTCATAGCCGTTCTCCCGAAGCCGCTTGCAGGCGTCGACGCCGCTCTCCCCCGGCATCATCCAGTCTAGCACCAGTACATCGTAATCGTCGTAATTCGCGTATTCGACAATCTCGTCGCCGCGCTTCACCCATTCCACCTGTATGCCGTTCTGCTCCATCATATACTTCGTCAGCTTGCCGAGCCGCGCGTCGTCCTCCGCCAAAAGTACCCGCATGAGAATTCCTCCTTCACATTGTTGCTGTTATCATTATCCGTGATTTTTATGAAAAAATACGGGGCAAACGCGCCCGCCTACCGTTTCACGCTTGCCGCGCCGCGTCCGCAGAGCGAAATCACCGCATGCTCCAAAAGCTCCGGCCCAGCCTGACCTGTCTTCAAAAGATAATCGGAGTCGGCAAGCTCCAAAAACGCTTTGCGAAGCGTAGTCTCGTCAAAGCCTTGCGCCGCCTGCCCCAACTTTTCCGCGATGAAAGGATTCAATTCCAGCGGCTGCCCCAACGCCTTGCAGCGCACCCCCTTCGCTATCAGGCGCTTCGCCTGCCAAAGCTGCCGCACATGGCGGACCAATCCCGCAAGAATCAACGGCAAATACGTTCCGTCCCGAATCTCGCGTTCCAAAACCGACAGCGCCTTCTTCACATCCCTCGCACTGATCGCGGCGTAAAGCGCGAAGCCCGACACCTCCGGCACTGACGAGAAAGCCCGCTCCAAATCGGCGCGGGTGAAGCGCGGCGCGTCGGTGTAAAGCGTAAGCTTTTCCAGTTCCCTGTCGAGGAACGACAGCGAAATCGTCTTCATCACTGAAACGACGCTCATGAAATACGCCATTGCCTCGCGGTCGAAGGAACGCCCCATTTCCGCGAGCCGCCCGCGCAGCCACGGCTCGATGGTCCACGGACGCTCCGGCTCCGCGTCGAGCACCGCGCCCGCCTTCTCAACCGCCTTGGTGATTTTTTTCCGCTTGTCCGCCTTCGCACCACTCTCGAAAATCACATAATTCGTCTCCGGCATATCGGCAAGCGCCGCCAGCAGCCGCTCCGTCTCTTTGTCCTTTGTCTTCCCCTTCGGCGCGTCCTCCGCCGCTCCTTTTTTCTCCCGAAAGAAATTCGTCCCGCGAAGCACCAACACGCTTTTGTCCGACAAAAACGGCACTGTTTCCAACATACCCGACAAATCGTAGGGCGACGGGTCGCGTTCCAAGACCTGCACCGACGCCGTGCGCTCCGCTTCGTCGGGAAGCAGCGTGTTGAGGATCGCCGTTTCAGCTTTGCCGATATAATACGGCTCCTCCCCCGCCAAAAGCATCACATGGGGAACGCCCCCGCGAAGCTTCGCCATAAACTCCCCGTACTTCATCGCGCCAATCCTTTCCGTTTTCTTACATTCAATATTACAATACCACGCCATATTTGTCACATAAAAAATCCCCGACGGAAAATGATTATGATCCGCCGAGGATTCTTGTTATCTATTCTTTTATCAGTATTCCGCAACCGTCTCAACAAACCCGTACTTGTCCTCGACCTCGCCGACATGCAGCCCCTCGATGTAGTCATACATCTTCTGCGCGAAAGGACCGATCTTGCCGCCGCCGATGACCATGTCGTGCCCCTTGTAGCCGAGCACGCCTACCGGGGAAATGACCGCCGCCGTGCCGGAGCCGAAGACTTCTTCCAGCGCGCCGCTCTTGTAGCCGTCGATAATCTCGTCGATAGAGATCTTGCGTTCCTCCGTCGGTACGCCCCACTCCTTCGCCACCGCCAGCACCGTGCGGCGCGTGACGCCGTTCAGGATGCTGCCGTCCAGCTCCGGCGTGACCACCTTGCCGCCGATCTTGAACAAGATGTTCATCGAGCCGACTTCCTCGATATACTTGCGCTCTACGCCGTCGAGCCAAAGCGTCTGGTCGTAGCCCTTCTGATGAGCGACGAGACCCGCGTGCAGGCTCGCCGCATAATTCGCCGGCGTCTTCGCCTCGCCGAGACCGCCGCGCACCGCACGGACATAAGTGTCCTCGACCATGATCTTGACCGGCGCGAAACCGTGGGCATAGTAGGCCGCCACCGGCGAAAGGATGATCAGCAGCTTATAAGAGCTGCTGACACTGACGCCGAGATACGGATCGTCGGCAAAAATGAACGGGCGGATATAAAGACTCTGGCCGCGCTCCGTCGGAATCCAGTCCTTTTCAATCGCGATCAACTGTTTCAGCCCTTCATGCACCGTTTCCATCGGAAACTCAGGAATATCCAGGAGACGGCAGGAATTTTCCATACGTTCAAGATGCGTCTTCGGGCGGAAAATCACAGCGCGCTTCCCCTGCCGGTACGCCTTCAACCCCTCGAAAATCGCCTGCCCATAATGCAGTGTCGAATTCGCCGGGCTGACCGCAAGATCGCCGTACGGAATGATACGGGCGTCATGCCAGCCGTCCTTCTCCGTATAGTCCATCTCGAACATGTAATCCGTGAAGTGCGTGCCGAACCCGATCTTCGAGACGTCCGGCTTCTCCTTCAACGAATCCGCTTTCACAAACTTGATTTCCGCCATGAAA